>NZ_RAWN01000011.1:0-86039 GCF_003668895.1 Corallococcus sp. AB045 | reverse complement strand
CCCCGCCCCCGTCCCCCAGGCCAGCGCCGAGGACGATGCCCGCGAGCGCATCGCTTCCATGGAGCGCGAGGCCAAGGCGCTCGCCACCACCGAGCCGCAGACCGCCGCCCTCCTGTTCCATGAGGTCGGCCTGCTCTGGGAAGAGCCGCTCAAGAACCCTCGCAACGCCGCCGTCGCGTTCCAGAACGCCTACAAGCTGGCGCCCCGGTTCCTCGCCAACATCCGTGCTGCTCGCCGCCTCTTCGCTGACGTCGGCAACTGGCAGATGGTCGTGCAGCTCATCGACGCGGAGCTCACCGCCTCCGAGGATCCTCGCCAGCAGGCGGCCCTCCTCTTCGAGAAGGGACAGATCCTCGAGGAGCGCCTGTCCCGCGACAACGACGCCGCGGATGCCCTGCGCCAGGCCCTGGACCGCAAGCCCACCGACGTCACCCTCCTCACCCAACTGGAGTCCGTCTACGCCGCGCGCAACGACGCGGGCGCGCTGGTGGAGATCTACCGGCTGCTCGCCACCGCCGTCGTCCCTCCGTCCCTTCGCGCCCACTACCTCACCTCCGCGGGCATGCTCCTGGAGGAGCGCCTCAAGCAGAAGGACGCCGCCGCTGCTGCGTTCCGTGAGGCTTTCGCACTCGACCGCTCCGACCCGCTGCTCCAGGCCGCCATCAAGCGCGTCGCCGAGCGCGAGGGCCGCACCGACGAGCTCCTCTCCGCCCTCTTCTCCGAGGCCGAGGGCCAGGGCTCCCAGGGCGCTCCCGCGTACCTCCACATCGCCAAGGTCCATGACCGCCTGGGCCGCAAGGACGACGCCCTGTCCGCGCTGCTCGCCGCTCGCCGCGTGAGCCCTCATGAGCCGCTCGTGTTGAGCGCGCTCGCCGGCATCTACGAGACCCAAGGCCGCTTCGAGGAGCTGGCCGACGTGCTGCTCGCGTGGGTGGGCTCCATCAACGACGAGAGCGAGCTCGTCGCCATCAACCTGCGCCTCGCCGCGCTGTACGAGGACGACCTCAAGCGCGACCAGGAGGCCGCCGCCCGCTACCAGGCCATCCTCGCCCGCATCCCCAGCCATGCCGCCGCGCTCGCGGGCCTGGGCAAGTTGTCGTACCGGATGCAGAACTGGGAAGGACTCGTCGCCGTCTTCGACGCGGAGGTCACCGCCGCCGAGGACGCCAAGGGCAAGGCCGCTCGCATGTACAAGGCGGCCGAGATCCTGGAGGAGCGCCTGGGCCGCCAGGAGGACGCCATTGCTCGCTACAACGCGTGCCTCCAGCTCCAGCCGGGCTACCTCCCCGCGCAGAAGGCCCTCACCCGCCTCTACGAGCGCCAGGGCCGCTTCGCCGAGCTGGTGTCGATGTTCGAGCAGGACCTGCTCCAGACGTCCGACCGCGATCAGGTCATCACCACGCTCAACAAGATGGCGGTCATCTACGAGGACCGCCTCGGGGACCTGGACCACGCCATCGAGTGCATGAAGCGCATCCTCGACCTGGCGTCGGATCACCTGCCCACGCTGCGCAACCTGGCCCGCCTCTATGAGCGCGCCGGACGCTTCCGCGAGCTGCTGGAGACCAACGACCTGGAGGCGTCCTTCGCCGGTGACACCAAGCAGGTCCTGTCGCTGCTCCACCGCAACGCGGAGATCCTCGACGAGCACCTGAAGGACCGCGTGGGCGCCATCACCGCGTATGAGCGCGTGCTCGCGCTGTCGCCCTCGTACCTGCCCGCGCTCAAGGCCCTGGGCCGGCTGTACGCGCAGGACGGCCGCTGGGAGAAGCTCATCGACATGTACCGCGCGGAGGCGGAGATCTCTCCCTCCACCGACGCGGCCGCCGCGCTCATCTACAAGATCGGCGAGCTGTACGAGCACCGCCTCAAGCAGGAGAACGAGGCGCTGGCGTCGTACCAGGAGGCGCTGATGCTGGCGCCCAGCTACTTCCCGGCGCTGCGCGCGCTCGCCCGCATCCACCGGGCCCACGAGGCGTGGGAGAGCCTGGTGGAGGTGCTGCGCGCGGACGCCGCCAACCGCACGGATCCACTGGAGCGCGCCAACGCGCTCTACCAGGCCGCCGCCATCTGGGAGGACCAGCTGGGCCGGCCCGAGCTGGCCATCGAGGGCTACCAGGAAGTGCTGCGCCTCACGCCGGGCCACGCCGCCACGCTGCGCGCGCTGGAGCGCCTGTACGTCGCGCAGGACAACGTGAAGGAGCTGGTGTCCATCCTCGACCGCGAGACGCAGGTGGGCCAGACGCCCGCGGCCAAGGTGACCGCGTACCTCAAGCTCGCGCGGCTGTACCTGGACCGCTTCCAGGAGCCGTCCCGCGCCGCGCAGTGCTGCGAGTCCGTGCTGGGCCTGGAGGCCGGCAACCTCACCGCCCTCATGCTGCTGGAGCGCATCCGCGTGTCGGACCGCGTCCGCCGCGCGGAGCTGCGCGCCCGCATCGCCGAGCGCGTCACCGACACGCGCCTGTCCAGCGCCCTGCGCATCCTGGCCGCCGCGGATCAGGAGAAGGGCCCGCCCTCCGAGCGCACCCTGGAGGTCTACCAGCGCGCCTTCGACGCGGACCCCTCCGACGCGCGCCTCGCCTTCGGCCTGGAGCGCGTGCTGCGCCAGAGCGGTGACACCGCCGCACTGTCGCGCATGTACGGCATGCGGCTGGCCGTCACCACCGACGCCACGGAGGCGCTGGAGCTGCTCCTGCGCGCCGCCGAGCTGGCGGAGAAGAACCCCGACCAGGAGCAGGCCGCCGCGCTGTACCGGCAGGCCCTGGAGCTCCAGGCTCAGTGCCTCCCCGCGCTCCAGGGCGCCCGCCGCGTGGCCCTGCGCCGGAGCGACTTCACCACCGCGCGCGCCATGATGGAGACCGAGGCCCGCGCGAGCCGCGACACCAAGAGCGCCATCGAGGGCTTCGTCGCCGCCGCGAAGCTCGCTGCCCAGAAGCTCAATGATCCGGACGGCGCCGCGGCCCTCTACCGCCTGGCGCTGGAGCGCGATCCGCTGCACCCCGGCGCGGCCACCGGCCTGGAGGAGCTGCTCGCGCAGCGCGGCGGTTCCTCCGACCTCGCGGCCCTGCACGAGCGGCGCGCGGAGGCCCGGCTCGCGCAGCGCGACGCGGAGGCCGCCGCTGCGGCGTACGTCACCGCGGCCCGCCTGCACAACGTGGCCCTGGGTGACCGGGCTCGCGCGCTCGCGGTGCTGGAGAAGGCCCTGGCGGCCCGGCCCGGCTTCCCCGACGCGCTGGAGACTCGCGGCCTGCTCCTCCTGGAGGCGCAGCAGTACGCGGAGGCCGCGCAGATGCTCGGCCAGCGCGTGCAGCAGGGCGGGGATCCTCGCGTGCTCGCGCAGCACCACCTGACGCTGGGCGCGCTCTACCAGCAGCACCTCAACGACCCGGGCCGCGCGGCGGCTCACCTCCAGACGGCGCTGGCCACCCTGCCCCGCCACCCGGAGGCGCTGGAGCGGCTGGCCACGGTGTACGCGCAGGGCCGCAACTTCGGCGGCGCGGTGGACTGCCTGCGGCGGCTGTTGGATCAGGACCTGCCCAACGACGCCCGCGCGCGCTTCACCGTGGAGCTGGCGCGCATCCACGAAGAGGGCCTGGGCGACGTCGCCTCCGCCACGGCGCTCTACAAGAAGGCGCTGGAGCTGACGCCGGGCGAGCCCGCGCTGGTGGACCGGCTGGTGGCCCTCTACGAGCGCCAGCGCAACCTGCCGGAGCTGGCGCAGATGCTGGAGGCCCAGGCCGCCGCCACCGCGTCCACGGACGTCAAGCGCGCGGTGTCCCTGCGCATGCGCGTGGCGAGCTTCTACGCGGGCCCGCTGACGGAGCCGGCTCGCGCCACCGTCATCTACCGGCAGCTCGTGGAGCAGGACCCGCAGAACCTCCAGGCGCGCGCCGCGCTGGCGGATCTGTATGGCCGCGACATGACCAGCTTCCCGCTCGCCATCGAGGAGCACCGGCAGATCTTGCGCCAGGACCCCGCTCGCGTGGACAGCCTGCATGCGCTGTTCAAGCTCTGGGACGTCCAGAAGCAGCAGGACAAGGCGTTCGCCGTCGCCGCGGTGCTGACCTTCATGCGCGCCACCAACGAGGTGGAGCAGGCCTTCTACTCGGAGGCCCGCGCCCGGCAGCCGCAGGAGCCGCGGGAAGCGCTGCCCGCCGCGGACGTGGACACCGTCCTCATGCACCCGGCCGCGCGCGGCCCGCTGACGGACCTGCTGCGCGCCATGGGTGAGCACCTGGGCAAGGTGTACCCGCCGCAGTTCGAGATGCTCGGCGTCAACCCGAAGCAGGACAAGCTCAAGTCGGACTCGGCCGTGTTCAAGGCCGTGCGCGCGGTGGCGCAGACCTTCGGCGTGGAGGAGTTCGAGGTCTACCTCGCCCGGCGCGGCATGTTGCAGCCGGAGACGACGGAGCCCCTGTCCCTGTGCGTGGGCCAGGACGTGGTGCGCCGCTTCAACGCCCGTGAGCAGAAGTTCCTCATCGGCAAGGCGGTGCTGGGCCTGCTCAACAAGACGGCCGTCCTCTCCAAGCTGTCCCAGGGCGAGACGGTGGACCTGTTCGGCAACGCCATCCGCGTCCACGTGCAGCAGTTCAACGGCCTGGGCCGGCGCAACGACGAGACGACGAAGCAGCTCAAGAAGGCCTTCAACCGCAAGGCGATGAAGGCCTCGGAAGGCCCCGCGCAGACGCTGTCCGAGCAGTCGAAGATCGACGTCGCGACGGTGGTGGACGCGCTCGGCTTCTCCGCGGACCGCGCGGGCCTGCTCGTCTGCGGCGACCCGTCCGTGGGCCTCACCATGGTGCTGCGCGAGGATCCGAACGTGGTGGCCAACCGCCAGGACGGCACCACCGACGCCATCCTCCAGGCGGTGCGCGAGCGCGCGGACCTGAAGGCCCTGCTGTCGTGGCTGCTGACGGACGACTTCTTCCGCCTGCGTCAGCGCATCGGGCTGGCGCTGTAGTCGTCCCCGAGCCCCGAGCTACTCCCGGCGGACCAGCGAGTCCGCCGGGAACCCCGCGAGCAGCCGGCCCACGGCGTCGTCCACGTGGGCCCGCTCCGGGGCCTCCACCGTCACCTTCACGCGGTAGTCCATGGCCGCGTCGAACACCGGATAGGAGCCGATGGCCACGTGGGGCATGTCCAGCGCCACGCGGTCCAGCACGGCGGCCAGGGCGCTCTCGCCCAGGTTGAAGTACAGGTTGACCAGGTGCACCGGCGTGCCGCTCAGCCGTGAGAGCACCGTCTCCAACTGCATCCGGAAGAGCTGCGGCACCCCCGGCAACAGGAACATGTCCCCCACCGTCAGCACGGGGAACCACATGCCCGGCTGGGCCAGGAGCACCGCGCCCTCGGGGGCGTCCGCCAGGCGCAGCGACTCCGGCGTCACTGGCGACGTGCCCGCGCGGGCCTGGATGGCCGACACCATCTCCGGCAGGCGCACCACGGGCCGGCCCAGCGCGAGCGCCACCGCGCGCACCGTGACGTCGTCGTGGGTGGGGCCAATGCCTCCACTGGTGAAGACGTAGCGGGCCTTGCGCCGGGCGCGGGACACCGCGTCCACGATGGCGTCCACGTCGTCCAGGATGGTCTCCACCGAGACGAGCGGGATGCCCAGCTCCCGCAGCCGCTGGATGAGGTGGGGGCCGTTCTCGTCCTTCACCTTCGCGGTGAGGACCTCGTTGCCAATGATGATCGCCGCCGCGCCGGTCCGCTCCATGGAACCGAGGATTCTACTCCAACGGACCCCGGGGGTGGACTCGCGTGTTGCGCTGGCGCGGACCCGTCCTGTCCTGGAGTCAGCACGAGGGGACGGACATCCTTCGCGCATGGACTCCACCGAGACCCGGGACGCGATCCGCGCGTCCGTGCGTGCCCTGTGCAACCGCTTCCCTCCGAAGTACTGGCGCGCCCTCGACGCGGAGCGTGAATACCCTCACGACTTCGTCAAGGCCCTCACGGAGGCCGGGCTGCTGGCCGCGCTCATCCCGGCCGAGTACGGCGGCGCGGGGCTGGGCCTGCGCGAAGCGGCCGTGGTGCTGGGGGAGATCAACCACTTCGGCGGGAACGCGTCCGCGTGTCATGCGCAGATGTATGTGATGAACGTGCTCTTGCGGCACGGCTCCGCGGAGCAGAAGCAGCGGTATCTGCCGGAGATCGCCGCGGGCCGTCTGCGGCTCCAGGCGTTCGCGGTGACGGAGCCGAACTCGGGCTCGGACACCACCGCCATCGAGACGACGGCGGTCCGGCGCGGGGACCGCTACGTCGTGAACGGGCAGAAGATCTTCATCTCGCGCGTGCTCCAGTCCGACCTGATGCTCCTACTCGCTCGGACGACGCCCCGGGCGGAGGTGCGCAAGAAGACGGACGGGATGAGCGTGTTCCTGCTCGACCTGCGGAAGACGCAGGGGCTGGAGGTCCGGCCCATCCGGACCATGATCAACCATGCGACGAACGCGCTGTTCTTCGAGAACGTCGAAGTGCCCGTCGAGGGGCTGATCGGCGAAGAGGGCAAGGGCTTCTCGTACATCCTGGATGGCATGAACGCGGAGCGGGTGCTCGTCGCGTCGGAGGCCATCGGGGATGGCCGCTGGTTCATCGAGAAGGCCGTCACCTATGCGCAGGAGCGCGTCGTGTTCGGCAAACCCATCGGGGCCAATCAGGGAGTGCAGTTCCCCATCGCGAAGGCGCACACGGCGCTCACGGCCGCGTCCCTGCTGACCGAGCAGGCCGCGACGCTCTTCGACAGCCACCAGCCCTGCGGGGCCGAAGCGAACATGGCGAAGTACCTGGCCGCCGAAGCCGCCTGGGAGGCCGCCAACGCCTGCATGGACACCTACGGCGGCTACGGCTTCGCCGAGGAGTACGACGTGGAGCGCAAGTTCCGCGAGGTGCGCCTGTTCATCAACGCCCCCGTGAGCCGGAACATGGCCCTGTCGTACATCAGCCAGCACGTCCTGGGGCTGCCCCGCTCGTTCACGTAGTGCCGGACGGCGCGTCCCGGCCCTCGCGGACGTGGACCACGACCTTGCCGATGGCACGCCGCTCCGCGAGGGTGCGCAGGCCATCGGCGGTCCGCTCCAGGGGCAACCGGAGGGTGATGCGCGGGAGGATGCGGCCCTGCGCGTACCAGGCGAAGAGCTGCTCCATGGTTTCGCGGAGCGCCGCCGGGTCGTGGTAGCGGAAGTAGCGCAGCGACGACCCCAGCACCGCGCGGTGCTTCACGAGCAAGCGATGCGAGGGGATGCTCGGGGCCTGTCCCGCCGCGAAGCCCACGAGGACGTAGCGTCCTCCCCACCCCAGCGTCGAGAGCGCCGGGTCGAAGAGCGCGCCACCGACAGGATCGAAGCAGACGCTCACACCGGAGGCTCCCGCTGCGGCGAGCACCTGCTCCTTCCAGTCTCCGTCAGCGTGACTGATGACGTGGTCCGCGCCCGCTTCACGTGCGATGGCGAGCTTGTCCGGCGTGCTCGCGACCGCGATGACGGTGGCCCCCAGTGCCTTGCCCAGCTGCACGGCCGCGAGCCCCACGCCCCCACTGGCGCCCAGCACGAGGAGCACCTCCGAGGGCTTCAGGTGGGCGACGCGGATCAGCGCCAGGGCGGTGCTCACGTAGGCACTGGTCAAAGCGGCGGCGACATCGAAGGAGACGCCGGCGGGAAGCAGGAAGGTCTCCCTCACGGAGGCCACTGCCTGCTCGGCATAGCCTCCGTGCCACAGGATGGCCACGACGCGGTCACCGGGTTGGAAGCCCGAGCCTTCGGGTGCGCTGGCGATGGTGCCCGCTGCCTCCAGGCCTGGGACGAAGGGCAGCGCGGGCCGGGTCTGATAGGTCCCTCCAATCATGAGGAGGTCGGCGAAGTTCACGCTGCAGGCGTGCACGTCGATCGTCACTTCGTCGGGCTTTGGGACGGGCGCAGGAGCCTCAGCGAGGGTGAGCTGCTCGGGTCCGCCCCACGTCCCGCAGACAATCGCTCGCATGTCGTCACTCCTGGATGGAAGGGGCCGCGAGGCTTCGCCAGAGGTCGTCGTTCGCGGGCAGGCGTGACGCCTCGGTCACCAGTTGTTCGAGCTGCTCCGGGCTGCGCGCGCCGACGAGGATCGACGTCACGAAGGGGCAGTGCACCAGCCACCAGGTGGCCAGGCCCGACGGTGACAGCGTGTGGGCAGCGGCCTTCACCCTGAGCTGTTCGACGCGGCCCGCGTTCTCCGGAGTCCACGCCTTCGCGTAGAGGTCCCTGCGCTGTCCGATGCGCGTGCCTTCCGGAATGTCACCCGCGATCGCGTACCGGCCACTCAGCAGGCCGCCCGCCAGTGGCGAATAGGGCGTGTACTGGAGTCCCAGCTTCGCGCAGGCCTCCAGCACACCGTTGTGTGCGTCATCCTGCTCGAGCAGGTTGAAGCGGTTCTGGACCCAGCCGAACCCCACCGGGCCGCCAGAGTGCGGAGCGGCACAGCGCAAGAGGTCGCTCGCGGTCACGTTCGACAGGCCGAAGCGGCGGACCTTGCCCGCCCTCACCAGGGACTGGAAGGTGTCCAGGACGTCGTCCCACTGCGTGGCTGGGTCCGGCACATGCGCCAGGTAGAAGTCGAGCGTGTCGACGCGGAGCCGTGCGAGCGACCGGTCCACCTCCGCGAACACGTGCGTCCGCCCGAGCCCGCCACGAAGGCCCACCTTGGACGAGATGAGCACCCGGTCCCGCATCGCGGCGCCGCGTGACGCCAGCCACGCGCCGATGATGGCCTCGCTGGCTCCGTCCGCGTAGGTGCCCGCCGTGTCGATGAGGTTGATCCCCAGCGCCACCGCACGATCCAGGAGCGCATGCGCTTCGGCTTCAGTCTCCCCCTGGCCCAGCAGCTTCCGGGAACTCCCGATGCCTCCGAAGTTGGCCGCCCCCAAGGCGAAGACCGACACGTCGATGCCGCCCAGCTTTCGGTAGATCACGTCCGCCACGCCTCCGGAAAGGGCAACGCCAGGTCCCCCTCCCCCGCGCCGGAGGAAGCAGGCTGGCCCAGCAACGTGAAGTGCGCCGTGTAGGTCGCGGCGGGCTCGCCCTCGTCGATGAAGACCTGGGACGTTGCCGTGAGCCGCACCTTGCCTCCCTGACGAAGCGTGTCGGCTTCCAGCGCGGGCAACGTGTCACAGCGAGCCCGGTAGTCGCAGGTGATGGGCCGGTGGATGGCGAACTCACAGCGGCGAAGGAGGATCTGCACGGCGAGCCGCTCCGCCCACGCCGCCCGCACGAGCAACAACCAGGGAGCAAGCCCAGCGGCGGTGAACACCCCAGGACCGAAGGCCGTGCCCCGGTGATTGAGCGACGGCCCCAGCGGCGCAGCGAGCACGATGCGTCCGGGCTCGAACGACTCGAAGTGGATCCCGAGGAACTTCGTCATCGGGATCCGTGCATGGAGCTCCATGGCCAGCCGAGCCAGGACCGCCTCCAGTGCATCAAGGGGCTCACCGTTCACGGCCGGCTCCCCATGAACCGTTTCGAGCCCTGAGTGGGAAGCACCGTCTCTTGATGGGCTCACGCAGCGTCCCTGTCGTTGATGCATGGGGCCTGGAGGTCGGGCCCGGCTTCGAGCACGACGTGGTAGTGGGTGCCTCCGCTTCCCGCTGCGTTGACGCCCGCGAAGCGCGCATCCTTCAGCTCTTGCGGCTCCGTGGGGACGCGGAGGTTGTCGGCCGCGCCGACGAGCGGGGTCGTCACGCCCAGAGTCGCCGGCGCCTGCTTCGCGGCCAGCGTGAACAGCGCCTTCATCAGGCTCGCGGCTCCAGCGACCGCACCGGTGTGGCCGATGTTCGGCATGACGGCTCCCAGGGGAAGCGGCCTGGCTCGCGCGGTACCGAGCGTCCGTCCCAGGGCCGAGAGCTCCGCGCGGTCGCTTGCGGGATGCCCACTGCCAAAGCACTCCACGAAGGCGAGCGCGTCCGCCGACACATCACACCGTGACCAGGCGCGCCGGATGGCCAGGCTCATCGCGGGCTCGGAGACGAGTCCGTGGTCCTCGGGCGTTCCGAACGCGCTCCCGACCGCGCGGATGATCCCGAGCACCGGATCCCCTCGCTCGCGCGCATCCGACAAGCGTCGCAGCAGGCACACCGTGGCGCCTTCTCCAGGCAGGTAGCCGTCGGAGGCCGCATCGAACACCGTCGGCGTGTCCCGCTGGGACAGAAGTCCCATCGCGCCCTCGTCGGCCATGCGCGTGACTCCGAGTCGCATGTCCGCGGTCGCCCAGAACACCGCGTCCGCTTCACGCGACGACAACCGGCCGCATGCGACGTCCAGGCCGCCCATGGACGACGCCGCACCTCCGGCTTCGATGGCGCAGGTGGGTCCGGTCAGATCGAACGCGCGGGCAATCCTCGCCGCCATGAAGCTCGGCGACAGGTTGAACAGGCTGCCGGCCCACAGCTCCGGCAGGTCACTCGACAGGCGCTTCATCGCCGCACGCACGGTCCGGGCCACGCCCTTGGCGTCCTTGCCCGTCTCGCGCAACACGCGCTGGAGGTGCTCCTCTATCTCCGGCAGACGTGCGGCGGCGACCTGACGCAGTCCGTACTCGCTGCAGTGCTCCGCGGAGACGACCACCGGGATGTTGCTTCCCCGTTCGATGGAGACCTTCGCTGCCGCGCTTCGCGCGAGGTCCACCAGCAGGTAGTGGAGCGGATCATGCCGGAGGATGTCGGCCGGTCGTTCGTCGTACTGGCTTGCGTTGTCCGTGAAGCGGGACGCGTCCAGGTCCAGCGGCGCCCCGAGTCCGAACGGCAACCTCCGGAAGGCTCGGCGGCCGCGGAGCAGGTTCGTCCACAGCGTGGCAAGGTCGGGAGCGTCCGCGAACGCACCGGCCATCCCAACGATGGCGATGGGTTCGTCGCTCCTCGCGGGGCACCTCCGCGTGTCTCGCAGCAACGCCTGGGCTCGCTTGGGGGAAGGCCGGTCCTCCACCACCGCGTGGTAGTTCTGGCCTCCGCTCGCGATGGCGCTGACGCCGCCCATGCGCGGCTGCTCACCCGCGGGCCACGGCCGGGCGGTCTTCTCGACCTCGATGAGCCCTCCGGGTTCGAGCAGGCTCCGGGGCTTGTCCCCATGCACCGGTCCCGGAATGGCTCCGGACTCGAACAGGGCGAGCAGCGCGACCAGGTTCGCCAGCCCTGAAGCCTCCTTCGCATGCCCCAGGTTCCCCTTGATCGACATCACGGGCACCGGCGACGCGGGTTGGGCCGCCTCCCCCTGCGCCTTCAGTGCGCGATCAAAGACCTTCGCCTCCACGGCGTCACCGGCCCGCGTCCCCGTGCCGTGCGCGAGGATCACCCCCAGCTCCCGGGGATCCACGCCTGCCTGGTCGAGCGCACGCCCCACTGCCAGCCCGTGGCCTCGCGGATTCGGGACCAGCATGTACGCCTCGGCCGCTCCGTCGTTCGCCCCGCCGACGCCGCGGATCACCCCGTGGATGGGGAGCCGTTCCTGCGTCGCCCGCTCCAGGCTCGTGAGCACCAGCAGCACCACTCCGTCGGAGATGACCGTGCCGTTCCCCTTCTGGGCGAACGGGAAGCAGCCCTCGGACGACAGGAGGCGTGAGTTCGAATAGAGGACCTGGTTCACCGTGTCGACGTAGGACAGCGCGCCCGCGATGGCCCACGGCGCCCCCTTCGCGAGCTCCCTCGCCGCCAGTTCGATCGCGGCCAGACCGCCGGTGCAGTTCCCATCCACGAGCAGCGCCTTCTCCGTGGTGCCCAGCTCCTCCGCGATGGCGCTCGCGAGCCGATGCGTGGCGCGCTCCCTCGGGTCCTCCACGAAGTCCGGCCCGAACGAGTCCCGGAGCGACTGGCGCACCTTCCGGGTGAGGTCCGCCAGCTCGTGATGGGAGAACTCATTCGGATGCGCGCCGTGCACGAGATACGGCTGGAGCTGACCCGCCACGGCCAGCACCGCGGCGTCGTAGAGCCCGTGGCCGCCACCGCGTGAGTGCGCGAGGAACACCGGGACGGGCTGCCCACCCAGCGAGCCAGGAGCCAGTCCCGCCGAAGCCAGGGCCCGGTGCGCCGTCTCCACTACCCACCGCTGCTGAGAGGCGTCCTCAACGAAGCCTCCCAGCAGCGTGGAGGTCCGAGCCGCGCCCACGGCCGCTGAAGGATCCAGATACAGGGCCCGGGGAATGCGCTCCTCCGGCCACTGGCCATACGTCGTCTTCCCTCCGTGAAGCACCTCCGCCAGCTCATCGAGAGTGCGAGCGCCAGGCAACACAAACGCAAAACCAGAGATCGCCACCGGCGCGATCCCATCCAGGCTTCCTTTCCGCATTGCAAATCAATGTAAGGCCATGATTCGAATGCGTCCACGACCAGCTGAATCACACACATCCCTGCCAACACACGAAGGCGCCAGCGCGATCCTACCTGACGTATTCAAGGGGTTTCATCGAGAGGACGCGCCCGCCCGCCGGGGAGCGTCGTTCCAGAGCCCAAGAGCGGCTGATATGATTTCAAGCTGGGCGCCCCATCCACAAACACTGCCAACGGCAAAATCCAGGGTGGGTTGACGCCAGTCTTTCGCATCAGTATATCAAGACAGACATCGCGGCCCATCCATCCAGCCATTGGCTGCCGCTCCATCCCCCTCATCCCCTGGACAGCCCATGAAAAGACTCGACCCGAGCCGTCTCAAGGAATCGTTCATCAATGTCTCCACCTTCCCGGCGGACCTGGGTGAAGGCCGCTCGGCGGCTCCGGCCGACGCGCTGCTCGACGCCGTGGTGGAGGCCGTGGAGAAGAAGAACGGGTTCGCGGTGGTGTTCGGCGTGAACAAGCTGCTCGCGGATCGCGGGCTGGACCTCCACACCGAGTCCGGCGCCGCGCTGGCCCGTGACTACCTGGAGGGCATCTTCCGGGCGATCGCACCGCGCTTCGACCTGGCCCGCTACAGCCCCACGCCCATCTCCTACGACCGCGTGGCCAAGATGGACGTGGACGGCTTCAACAAGAACCGGAACTTCACGCCCAACAGCGACCACACGGAGAGCCGCGAGTTCGTCACCACGAAGTGCGTCCACTTCGACTCGGCGACGCCGTTCATCGCGAACCTCTACGGCCCCAACCAGAACATCAGCGGCGGCATGCCGATGATCTGCGACACGCGCCGGTTCTGCCAGGACAAGGGCCTGGACCCGCGCTCGCTCATCGAGAACATCCCCAACAACTACAACGTCGCCGTGAAGGCGGAGTTCTCCGAGGAGATCCTGCGCGACTACTCGTTCGCGCTGAAGCTCGACCTGGAGAACGACATCGTGATGATCGTCCTCCACAACGAGGTGGTGGGCGGGCTCGCCCACGCGGCCACCCAGCCGTCCCTCACCGACACGAGCAAGGCCGCGAAGCGCCCCATCCGGCACGTCGAGTACCAGGTCGCGGGCACCGACGACCTCCGGCGCTGGTACGACTACTACGGCCTGTCGCTAGAGAAGGCGACGAACCACAAGGACGACGCCAACATCACCCGCTTCGTCAGCGGCGAGCTCAACCCGTACCCGAACATCATCGAGGTGCGGGCATGACCTCGCGACAGCACGCGGAGCGCAACGCGGCGGAGATGAAGGACCTGCTCGCGTACCTGGACGCGCGGCCCTGGCCGGACGGCTATGAGGCGGCGCGAGTCCACTACGATTCACTCGGGCTGCCCGTCGCCTCGGACATCGGGGTGGAGCCCGTCAGCGTGAACGGCATCCGTGCCCAGTGGCTCACGCCGCCGGAGTGCGATCAGGACCGCGCCCTCCTCTTCCTGCACGGCGGCGGGTTCGTCTTCGGCTCGCTCGTGAGCCATGGGCACATGGCCGCGGAGATGGCGCGGCAGGCTCGCTGCCGGGTGCTCCAGCTCGACTACCGCCGGGCACCGGAGCACCCCTACCCGGCCGCGCTGGACGACGCGACCAGCGCGTACCGCTGGCTGCTGGAGCGTGGGTTCAAGCCCGGCCACATCTCCATCGCCGGGGACTCCGCGGGTGGCGGCCTGGTGGTCTCCATGCAGGTCAACGCACGGGCCCAGGGGCTTCCGCTCGCGGGCGCCCTGGTGTGCATCTCGTCGTGGTTCGACCTGGGCATCCACGGCGACAGCTACACGTCGCGCGAGAAGGCGGACGCGCTCGTCCAGCGCAAGGTGGTGGAGGAGGTCGCCCGGCACTACCTCAACGGACAGGACGCGCGGCAGCCGACGATTTCACCCATCCACGCGGACCTCACCGGCTTCCCTCCCCTGCTCATCCAGGTGGGCGAGCGGGAGCTGCTCTTCAGCGACTCGCAGGCGATGGCGAAGAAGGCCCAGGCCCAGGGCGTGGACGTCACGTTCGAGGAGTGGCCCGACATGGTCCACGTCTGGCACCTGCACTTCCACCGCCTCACCAGCGGCCGCGAGGCGCTCCAGCGCATCGGCCAGTTCGTGATCGACAAGACAGGAGCCCGGAAGTGACGACGCCCGGCGACGCGGTGATGGGTCCCCACCTGCACCGCAACAACCAGAAGATGATCCCCGCGAGCGAGAGCGCCTGGGCCGTAGCCCGGGAGTCGAACATGCTCAACATCCGCGTGGAGGCGGTGGACGGCCAGAACCACCTGCGCGAGGTGGACACCGGGCACGAGTTCGCCAACCTGTGCTCCTGCTCCTACCTGGGGCTCAACAGCCACCCGGACGTCATCCAGGGCGGCATCGACGCGCTGAGGCGCGAGGGCATCACCGGCCTGTCGATGGCGGAGTTCCGCATCCGGCTGGGCCTGATGGAGGAGCTGGAGGAGCAGCTCGCGGACCTCTTCGGTGGGCCGGTGCTGCCCGCCGTCACCTCCAGCGCGCTCACGGCGGCCATCCTGCCGGTGCTCGGGTCGGGCCACCTGACGGACAGCGAGCCCCTGGTGATGGTGTTCGACAAGTTCGCGCACTTCTCCATGGCGTTCGTGAAGCCCATCGTCGCGGACGAGACGCGGGTGCTGAACTGCCCGCACAACGACATGAACTACCTGGAGGACGTCTGCCGGAAGTATCCGCGCGTGGCGTACGTGTGCGACGGCGTCTACTCCACGGGCGGAGCGACGGACCTCCAGGCGCTGCTCACGCTCCAGGAGAAGTACGGCCTCTTCCTCTACCTCGACGACTCGCATTCGCTCTCCACGCAGGGGAAGAACGGCGAGGGCTACATCCGCTCGCGGCTGCGCGAGATGAATGACCGCACGCTGATCATCGCCTCCATCGCCAAGGCGTTCGGCAGCACGGGTGGCATCGCGATGCTCGGCTCCCGCAAGCACTACGACTTCCTCTACCGGACGGGCCCCATGGGTTGGTCCCAGAGCCTGCGGACGGCGGCCATCGGCACCTCCATGGGAAGCATCCAGGTGCACCGGAGCCCGGAGCTGGCGAAGCGGCAGGAGCAGCTCCGCCGCAACATCGCCCTGTTCGACGAACACATCCAGACCGAGCAACGCGGCGACGGCCTGCACATCAAGGTCGTGGAGGTGGGCGAGCAGGACAAGGCCGTGAAGCTCTCACGCGAGCTCTACAAGCGAGGCTTCTACTGCTCCGCGGTCTTCTTCCCCATCGTGCCCGTGGGGAAGGCCGGCATCCGGCTGATGCTGCGCGGCGACCTGCCCACGGAGCAGGTCCAGGCGTTCATCGGCCACCTGAAGGAAGTCCTCGCGACGCTGTAGGCGGGGAGCGCGCGATGGCTGCCTTCCTTCCACACGATGTCGTCACCGCGCACGGGAACCTGCCCCGGCTCGTGCGCGAGCTGGAGGCGGCACTCACGGAGGGCTTGCATGAGCGCATGCAGGTCCCGCTGCGCGTCGCGGTCCCCTCCTCTTCCCGGCACGCCGCGTTCGTGTCGATGCCGGCCGTGTCGGAGCACCTGGGCCTCTACATCAACAAGGTGGCGACCCTCTTCGAGCGGTCCGCCACGGATCCGCTGCCCACCATGAACGGCGTGGTGGCGGCGTTCTCCGCGCGCACGGGAGCGCTGCTCGCGCTGCTCGATGGCGCGGCGGTGACGGAGCTCAAGTGCGCCGCCGTGTCCGCGCTCGTCACGGATCTCTGCGCGCGCACGGATGCCCGGACGCTGGCGGTGGCCGGCACCGGGGCGCAGGCCCGGCAGCAGGTGCTGGCGGTCCGCGCGGTCCGCCCCATCCAGGAGGTGCGGCTCTGGGCGCGGAACCCGGCCCGGTGCGGCGCGTTCGCCGCGGAGCTGCGCGCATCCCTGGGCGAAGTGGTGCACGTCGTCGCCTGTGCGTCGCTCGACGAGGCCACTCGGGGCGCGGACGTGATTGGCACCGCGACGTCGTCGAAGACACCGCTGGGGAGCTTCGAGGGCCTCTCCCCCAGCGTGCATATCAACTGCATGGGCGGCCACACCGTGGAGGCTCGGGAGGTGCCGCTCGAACTGCTGCGCACGTCGACGGTGATCGTCGAGGACCTGGCCACCGCGCTCGCGGAAGCCGGGCCTGTGCACGCCAACGCCGTCACCCTGGGGCAGCTCGTGCGGAGGGACAGCGGTCCCCTGCGCTCGAGCCGCACCGTCTTCAGCTCGACGGGACACGCCTTCCTGGACGTCCTCACGGTCGCGCATGTGCTGCGCGAGCGGGAGCTGAGTCATTGAACCTGGAGGAGCACATGATGAAGGAGTTGCCCCGAATCGATTTGACGTCCGCGACACCAGGATCCGAAGCCGAGCGCCGTGCGGCGTTCGAGATCGACCGGGCCTGCAAGCAGGTGGGCTTCTTCACCCTGAGCGGTCACGGCATCGAGCCATCGGTCTTCGAGGACGCCTATGGCCTCTCGCGGGCGTTCTTCCGCCTGCCGCTCGAGGCGAAGAACCAGTGCCGGTTGAAGTCCGGTTTCACCATGGCCGCGGACGACTACACGCCCTACGGCTACAGCGGCATGCTGGAGGAGAACGCCTACGCGTACATGGGCCGCAAGGGGCTCCCCAGCGACTACGTGGAGAAGTTCAGCGTGGGCCGGCTCATCGAGGACGACAGCGCAAGCCTGCCGTTCAGCGAGGACGCGGAAGGCCAGCGGCTGCGCGCGGCGCTCAAGGCGTACTTCCGGGAGTGCGAGGCGCTGACGGCCCGGCTCACGGAGCTGTTCAGCATCGCGCTGGACCTGCCCCGGGACTTCTTCGCGAAGAAGACCTCCGCGTCCACCGACTCGCTGCGCTCCCTGCTCTACCCGCGGCTCAACCCGGAGTTGGTCAACGACCAGGGCATGGGCGAGCACACGGACGGGACGCTGTTGACGGTCCTGGCGCAGACGGGCCCCGGCATCCAGGTGAAGGAGCGCGGGGGCTCATGGATCACGCCCACGTTGGAGCGGAGGGATCACCTCATCGTCAACATCGGCGACCTGATGGCCCGCTGGTCCAATGACGAATACGTGTCCACGCCACACCGGGTCGTCCTGTCCGGGGGCGAGCGTCAATCCCTGGCGTTCTTCAAGCTCGCCAACGACGACGCGCTCATCGAGTGCTTCCCCAAGTTCTGCAAGGACACGCCCGCGAAGTACGAGCCCGTCGTCTACAAGGCCTTCTCCCTCCAGAAGATGAACGCGCTGTTCGGTGTCGGCGACACCGGACGCCCCTGAGGCCCACCCATGATCGGTGCATTCAACGAAGCGTTCCTCGCCGCCCTGGAGGAAGGATGGTCGCCCGAGCGTGATGCAAAGGCGCACGCGAGCACGATCGCCGCCATCCACGACCTGGACTCTCCCATGTACGAGAAGAGCCAGTTCGCGCACCCGCTCCTCTTCAGCGAGGCGGAGTTCCAGGAGCTGAGCCGTGCGTGCCGCCACCTGCTCTCCGCGCAGCTGAAGCTCATTGACCACCTCATCGACACGCGCTCGCGGGAAGGCCTGCTGGACCTGCTGCGGATGCCGCGACGGCTCGTGGACTTCATCCACTGGGACAACCTGCGTCACGGCGACGCGACGATTGGCCGGATGGACGTCGTGCCGACGCGGCAGGGCTACTTCTTCTGCGAGTTCAACATCTTCCCCGGCGTGGGCGGAGGCGAGGCCTTCGAGGGGTCCCGCGCGGCCACGGAAGCGCTGGGCTTTCCCATGGCCGGGTTGATGAACAGCCCGCTGCGCGACCTCGCCGTGCTGTACGCGGACGAGTGCCGCAAGCGGGACCTGCGCCGGGTGGTGATCCTCGACTCCACCGGTCACTCGCAGCTGGGGTATCCGCGGCAGGAGTACCTGAAGCGGTACCTGGAGGAACTGAACCCGGACGTACCGGTCCACATCCTCGATGAGGTCCGCTACCCGGAGGTGTGGCTGACGCGTGAGGAGGCCGAGCGCACGCTCATCCACCGCATGTTCACCTACGAAGAGGTGACCGACGGCTTCGTGTTCCTGGAGAAGCTCTGGGCGAGCGGCGCGGTGCTCACCAACGGTTTCGAGCCGGAGCTGCGGATGAGCAAGCGGTTCCTCGCGCTGCTGTGCGAACCGGGCCACCACACGCTGTTCAGCGACGAGGAGACGGCCGCCATCCAGAGGTACCTGCCGCATGCCTTCTCCTTGTCGGAGGAGAACCTGACGGACGCGCTGCGCGACAAGACCGGGCTGGTGTTCAAGATCGACGACAGCAGCTCCTACGGCGGCAGCGGCGTGCTGATGGGGGCGGACTGGCCCGCGGACGTGCTGGAGCAGAAGCTGCGCGAGCCGGGCATCGAGCGGTGGATCTGCCAGCGTGTCGTGGAAGCGGAGACCGTCCGGCTGCGCGCGGCAGGTGACTCAGCCCCGGCGGAGTACCGGCTGGTGCTGGGCTTCTACTCCTATGGCGGCAAGCCCACTGGCTTCCTGGTGCGCGGCAGCCGCACTTCGAAGGTGGTGAACATCACCAGTGGAGGCAAGCTGGGGTGGGCGTTCGTCGTCTCCGAGGAAGGACGCCAGGTCTTCATCCGTCACGCGCGGGGCCGCGCGGAGGACGTCACTGCAAGGAGTGCATGAACCATGGCGGCGAACCTCATCCTTCTGGGCGCGAGGCAGTTCATCACGGAGCGGGCGTGGCAGCTGGGCCTGCGGCCGTTGATCATCCAGCAGCCGGGCCTGTCCGATGACCACGTGAACCGGCAGTCCGACCGGGTCCTGCTCATGAGCTATGACGACCCGGCGCTCATCCCCATGCTGAAGGCCGCGCACGCGGTGACTCCGTTCGTGAGCGCCATCACCGTCGCGGAAGAAGCGCTCATCACCTGCGCGCGCATCAACCAGGCACTGGGACTGCCCGGGACGCCGCTGGAGCTGGTGGAGAAGACGCGCGACAAGCCGGCCATGCGGCGGGTGCTCGACTCCGGCGGGTTCTCACCCGTGCAGTGGGCGCCGGTGAAGACGCGGGAGGAAGCCGTCGCGTTCGCCGAGCGCCAGGGCTATCCGTTCATCCTGAAGCCCGTGGACGGCGTGGGCAGCATCGACGTGCGGCTCGTGCACTCCGCCGCGGACCTGGACGGCGTGCTGAACGGCCGCGCGTCGTGGATCGCCGAGGAGTACCTGGATGGCCCCGAGTACTCCGTGGAGTGTTTCTCCTTCGCCGGGCGCCACGTCATCCTGGGCATCAACGAGGAGACGAAGAGCACGGACCCCAACGGCAGCGCGTTCCTGGAGGTCGCGCACCAGGTCCCCGCGCCGATGAGCCCGGAGCGGGACCGCGAGGTGCGCGACTTCATCCGGAGCTTCCTGGACGTGCTCGGGCTGAAGGACGGCCCTTCACACACGGAGCTGAAGTACACGGCGCGCGGCCCGCGCATCGTGGAGACGCACACGCGGCTGGGCGGCGACCGCCTGTGGGACCTGGTCCGGCTGACCACCGGGCATGACCTGCTGGACATGACGCTCCAGTGGGCCATGGGGACACTGAAGCCCCTGGAGGTGGATCCAGTGCCCCGGGGCGGCGCGGCCATCCAGTACTTCACCCCGCCCCCCGGCAAGCTCAAGCGCATCCACGGCGCGCTGGCGCTGAAGCGGCTGCCGGGCGTGGTGGACATCTCACTGGCGGTGGAGCTGGGAGGCACCATCCGACAGGCCCTGAAGTCCGAGGACCGCGCGGGCTATGTGCTCGCCTACGCGGACACCGTGCAGCAGGCGCAAGCCGTGTGCAGGGAGGTCAGCCAGCGGCTCGTGTTGGAGACCGCGTAGACGGTGCGTTCTCCGGTTTCCCTCGGGCTCGTCATCCCGCCCCGTCACCCGCTGTTCCCTGGTGTGCGTCCTCAATCCACCCTGGACGGGCACACGGCGGCCCTTCACTGTGGCTTGAAGGGCCACCGCTTCCGGTCAGGATTCCTCGTCAGGCAAGAGCGTGCGGAGTAGCTCGTCGTCGGGGCCGAGCGGAAACCAGCCGGGAGGAGGAGGACTGGAGAGGAGTACATCGCCGGCCCGGTCAACACGCTCCTTGTGTGTTTCTGGGGTGTAGGCGAACCACGAGCCGAGTGCCTTGGCGACCTTGAATCGGTTTGCGTCATCCAGCACGGCCGGCCACCCATTGGGAAGGCTCTGAGACAAGAGGCGCACGAGAACATCACGGACAAAGCGCGTGACCCGCTTGCTCTGTTCCGCCTCTGCAAGCAACCCGCTCAACACCTGCACCGCAGCGACGTCATCGTCGCCTAGCTCGTCGGCCAGCGCGTACAGCGGGACAGCAGGGCGCGCATCGGCAAAGGCCGTGAGCGAGTCGAAGCCGCGCGCGCGGACTCGCTCGTACAGGCGCGCCTTGATGTTGCCCCGCCAAGCGTCTCCACCGCTCATCGTCTTCTCCCGGTCGTGAAACTCATCGGGATCCGGTAGTCCTTCATTCGGTCCGCAACGATGTCCAGGACCTCATTGCGCGTCAACATCCGGCCAGCCTTCGCCTCGGCCTTGAGCAGCGCATCCATGATCATCCGGTTCCACTCACCGGGCCATGTGCGCCCCAGTTTCCAGTTCCCCCCGCCGTGAATCGCTTCGTGGTGGGCCTGCTCCAACCGGACGCAGAACTGGTCGATGTCCATATCGCCCTTGAAGCCGCGCCGCTCGAACCACTCGCGATGCTCCTGCGGCAGCACATGGTGCGTTGGGGCGTCCGACATGCCCGCTCCCGCTCTGCCCGTCACCTGCATGCCGCGCACCTCGGGGCTGTCCCCCAGCGCGTCGCGTACGCCCTTGGGCAGGTCCTGATGCGCCTGGGCCATCGTGACCTGTCCGCCCTGAATGAGGACGGCCGCGCCGACCGCGGGAACGGAGATGACGCCCGCCTGCACGAGCCTTCGCATCATCTCCACCCACTCCGCGGAAACCACCATCCGTGAGCCCACCATGACTCCGCCCGAACTCATCACGACCCCCACGCCCAGCGTCGCAGGGGCTGAGGGCGGCACGCATGGCAGGGCCAATTTCATCGTGGAGATCATCGCGACCATCTCCACCGCCTGCATCGCCGCGATGACCTGCCCGCCGAGCTTCATGGTCTTGCGGGTCTCCCTCTGGAGCGTGTCGAACTCACGCGTCAGTTTCCCCATCAGCTCGGGCATCGCGGTGGTCGCCGCCTCCACGCGCTCCGGGTCCAGCGAGGCAAGGTCCGTCAGCGTGGGCTCCATCAGCCCCTGCACGCGATGAAGGTCCACGAAGAGCTTCTCGGCGCTGCACATGGGGCAGTGACGAAGCACGGCGTCCGCGAGGTGCAGGAAGTCCACCCAGGTGGCCAGCAGGAGGGTCCCGAACCAAGCCGCCTGGAGCTTCGGTCCCGTCATGCGCAGCAGGCCCAGTTCCATGTCCGTGTCGCCGACTTCCGAGGCCACCTCCGTCAACGCGGTGGCGCTCCCAATCGCGCCATGAAGCCACGTCACCTGCTTGGAGCCCTGGTCGAGGTAGCGCGTGAAGACGCCGGTAAGGCTCCAGCCCCAGGGGTCTGGAGGACGGGCCGCCAGTTGGGTGAACGCGGCCTCGACGCTGCGCAGGGAGCCCTTCACCTCGTCCGTGGCCTCGAAGACTGCCTGCCGCGTCGATGCAGCGCTCCGGGCCCCGCCCCCAGCGGCTCCCTCCCTGCTGACGTCTCTCACGGCTGTCACGTCGTCGCGCGGCTGCTGGCGGCGCAGGAGCCGTTGCTCAGACCCGGAGAGGACACGTGGGAGAGAGATCCAGGCTCGCGGGGGCTCATCGTTCGGAGCATCCACCCACGCGGGCGAGGAGTCCTCACGCGGCGCGTAGCTCAAGCTTCGGCCACGCCCGGGCGCTTGCGACACGGAGGCACATCCCGTGGCCATCAGCACCAGGGCCAGCAAGAGGGCATCAGCGCGCATTGTCCCCCCAGGCCACCGAGGCGAACGCCCCCGGCCGCAGCGTCCCCTCCGGCGCGGCGGTGGGATGGAACCCGCCGTGTCGAACGCAGGAACGCCGTTGGTTCCCTTCGCGAAGGGGGATGTCAGACTCATGGGCCATCATTCATGACTATCTGGAATTCCTCGTTTTGGGACTTGTTCATGGATGCAGCGGAGAACGGCGAAGAGCTCTTCCATTCGACCATCCACCTCGCGGACCTGCTCTATCCACGCGCGGAGCGGTTGGGAGATGCGCGGCCATCCGAGGAGTGGAGCTTCTCGCACCTGGACACCCGGGCGCGGGCACTGGGGACGTGGCTGCGAACGCTGAACGCGACCGGCGAACGGGTGCTGCTGCTCTATCCTCCGGGCCTCGAATACGTCGTGGGGTTCATGGGCTGCCTGTACGTGGGCGCCATCGCGGTGCCGTGCCATCCGCCGGATCCTTCCCGGCTGGACAGCGCCCTGCCCCAGCTGCTTGCCATCGCTCAAGATTGCGGCGCGCGCTTCGTGCTGACGACGAGCAGCATCCTGGAGATGTCCCCGCGGCTCACTTCGGCGGCGCCGGAGCTGGGTGAGCTCCACTGGGTTGCCACGGACATGGTGCCGACGTCGCTCGCTGAGGATTGGACGCCGCCAGCGCGGGCACCGGAAGCCTTGCCCCCCGTGTCCATGGACGTGCCGCTGCTCGACACGGCGGAGCGGTACATGCTGCTTCGCGAGTCGCACGACCCGACGCCGCCGGATGACTCGCGCTGTCTCCCAGCGCAGTTCCGCGCGCAGGTGGCTCGCACGCCGGACGCGGTGGCGGTGGCGGCGGACGATGAAACGCTCACCTACGCACAGCTGGATGCGGCCAGCGATGCGCTGGCGTGGCACTTGCGCGAGCACGGCGTCGCGCGGGACGTGCGCGTGGGTCTGTGCGTGGAGCGCTCCACGCGCATGGTGGTGGCGATGCTCGGCATCCTCAAGGCAGGCGGCGCGTTCGTGCCGCTGGATCCGGACTGCCCACGGGAACAGCTGGCCGCGATGATGGTGGACTCTCGCTCACGGGTGCTCGTCACGGAGTCCCGCCTGCTCCAGCACCTACCGGCGGACGGCGTGTGCACCGTCCTGCTGGACTCGCAGGACGCGTTCGAACTGGACGTGCTGGGGCCTCCGCGCGCGGGCACGACGCTGGACGACCCTACCTACGTCCTCTACTCGTTCGGCTCCTCCGGCAAGCCCAAGGGCGTGATGGTGTCGCACCAGAGCATGGCGGACTTCTTCAGCGCCATGGACGCACGTGTGGGCGCGGCGCCCGTGGGCACGTGGCTCGCCCTCAACCGCATCTGCTTCGACGGCTCCGTGCTGGAGCTGTTGTGGACGCTCGTCCGCGGCTTCCGCGTCGCGGGAGCACCCCACCCCCGGCAGCCGGGGCTCAGCGCTTGCGCGCGAACAACCGCCGCACTTCCTTGAGGCACGCGTCCGTCACGGCCTCCACGGACAGCTCACCGTCGATTTGCACGATGCGCTCGCGCTTCGCTCGCAGCGTGATGGCCTTGAGGTACTGCTTCCTGGATGTGCTCGGGTTGAAGGACAGCCCCTCGCCCACGGAGCTGAAGTCCGAGGACCGCGCGGGCTATGTGCTCGCCTACGCGGACACCGTGCAGCAGGCGCAAGCCGTGTGCAGGGAGGTCAGCCAGCGGCTCGTGCTGGAGACCGCGTAGACAATGCTTTCTCCGGCGCGGCGGTAGGGTGGAGCCCGCACCGGGCGGTGCGAAACTCCCAGCAGAGTCGCGCCCTTGCCTCGCAAACGCTCAGAGCGACTCGGATTCGAAATCCCGCCTCATGCCCTGTTGTCCCGCGCCATCCCAAGCCATTCCGCAGGGACATGCGACATACGTGCAGCATGGCGCCAGCCCTCCGGGCCGTGAGGGCTGGCACCCATCGCAGACACCCGCGCAGCGGGGCTCTTTCCTACAGCCGGAGCGGCGTGCCGGGCCCCTGAACCGGGTCAAGGTGCTGCACGCCCGCCGACCTCCGGGAAGCGCTCATAGGCCCGCAGGAGCGAGTCCAGATGAGCGGGGTTATCCAGATCGAGCGGCGCGTCGGTGAGTTGCACGACCCACCCGCCAGATGCCGTGCGCCGCGCTCGTGAAAGCAGGTCCGCGTCACGAGCCAGGTCTGGGAACCCGATGGCCCGTGCAGCAGCGGAAGACCAGTAGTTCAGCCACCCGAGAAAGTGCGGAACTTCAGGCGTGGACCTGTCCCATGGGAGCTTGAGCGCCGGCAGCCCGTGGGGCGGAACGTGCAGCTCATCGCCAGGATGGCGGAACTGTTGCGCCACGATCCCACCATAACCGCTCAGCGACGCATGCCCCCATACCGCGCGCGCGCCCTCCGCTACCCCTGCAAGCACGTCGACAGCTCCCGCGATGCCGACTGCGTCTAGTCGCAGGTCCGCATGGATTTCAAAATGCGGCGGCCCCGCTGCGGCAAGACCGTTCGGGTTTTCCAGTCCGGCAACCGTCACGGGCTGGTTATCATCATCGTTGCAGAGGAACGGAAAACCTCCGTTTGTCGTATTGGCCGCGACCCATTCGTCACGTTGAGGCAATGCGATAAAGTCTGCCTTTTCCGACATCGTCCACCCCAAGCGCAAGCCAGGCAGCGCACGCTCCATTGCATGGACAACCGCAGTCGGGCGATCGTCATTGCCCTTGAGCGCAGGCGCGTGGGCGATAATGATGAGGGTTCTATGAGCGGCCGTCATCTCAACACCAATCCATGACAACAACTTTCAGGGTGGGATCTTCGTCGAACAGCACCGCTTTATGCGCGGCGCTTCGCACTCCAATGATGAAGTTGTACCCGCAGTCCCTTGCGAGCCTGGCTTCGCGCCGCAGCTCAGGCAGCTTCATCCTGACAAAGAACCGTTGAGAGCGTGGCGGCTGCTTTTCAAAATCATCCGTCTTGACATCCCACAGCGTGCGAGTGGCGAGCACCAATCCGTCGAAGTTCTTCCCATTGACGAGCACATCCCAGCCGGGGAAGCTGTTGTTGGGAATCCTGTCAGCGCATTCGTTGTGTGGATCGTTGCCGCCCAAATGTCGCACCGGGATGGGCCTGCACTCGGAATGGCGCTCGCGATCCGGTGACTCGGGCGGCACTGGGGGAAACCAGTCCTGCCCCGCTGGCTCGGGCTTCAGCTTGGGATTGCGTTGCACTTCAGCTTCCCGGGACGCCACCTTCGTTCCTCGTGAGGTCCCTGCTTCTTCGGGGTAGGCGTGGCGAAGTTCATAGGCATCCATCGCTTCTTTGATGGCGACGCCGACCACCACCACGCCAAGCACGATCACGGCTCCCACTGCAATCTCAGGAGCCGCCAGCACACAGAACCCGAGTCCCACGGCTGCGGCATCCGCTGAGGCGACCGCGCATCTTCCCGTGGTGTCGTGGAACTCGATTCGGTCATGGTCGAGGGTCCGGTAGCACTTCTCCACCAGCACGGGCCAAGGCTGGGAAGCCTCTCGGACGACGCACTGTCCTCCGTCAGTCCACGGCAGCTTCGCTGCTCGCTGGAGGTTGGCGAGCCTCGGGTTCCGCACCGTTCGCTCATTTCGGGTCGGCGCCGACGTAGCGCAGGCCGAGAGAAAGAGCAGAACTGCGATGCAACCTCGGAGACGCATCATGGTCGCGGCCCTTCAATCAAGCGCGATGCAAGGGGTCAAGGCTCGTCCGCCCGGAGGATGCCAGCTCTCGCAGACGTCGATGGTATTCGGAGCGCGGCAGCACTGCCCGGAGCGCACCAGCGGTGCGAAGACGCGCAAGCACCATGAGCCACGCCAAAGAGTCCGGCGTTTGCCGAAGCCATCCAGGACATCGCCAAGAGGTGCCCGGAGGCGAACACCATCCACTTGGTGGTGGGCACGCGACCATCGAAATGATGATGCGCTACGCCCACCTGAGCCCTGACAACCGCAGGACGGCGGTCAACGTCCTGGACCGGCCTCTTTCGACAGCTCCGTGCTGGAGTTGCTGTGGACGCTCGTCCGCGGCTTCCGCGTCGCGGGAGCACCCCCGGCAGCCGGGGCTCAGCGCTTGCGCGCGAACAACCGCCGCACTTCCTTGAGGCACGCGTCCGTCACGGCCTCCACGGACAGCTCACCGTCGACGTGCACGATGCGCTCGCGCTTCGCTCTCAGCGTGATGGCCTTGAGGTACTGCTTCGCGATCCGCCGCTGGGCCTCGTCCGCTTCGAACAGCTCCGCGGGGCCTCCGCGCACGGCCCGGCGCTTCGCCGCGACCTTGGGGTCCACGCCCACGAACAGCGTCAGGTCCGGCGACACCGCGTGCGCGTTCACCGTGTCCACCCACGCCATGGGCAGGCTCGCGCCCTGGTACGCCAGCGAGGACAGCACGTAGCGGTCGCACAGCACCACCTTGCCCGCCTCCAGCGCCGGCAACACCCTCGCGTGCAGGTGATCCGTCCGGTCCGCCGCGAACAGCAGCGCCAACGTCTCCTGCGCCAACGGCCCCCGGCCGTGCGGCAAGCCCAGGCGGCCCGTGAGCGCCTGGCGCAGCATCGTTCCCACCGGACCGTCGGACGGCTCGCGCGTCGTCACCACCGCGTGCCCGTCCGCCCTCAGCGCGGACGCCAGCCGCTCCGTCTGCGTGGTGGTGCCCGCGCCGTCCAGGCCCTCCAACACGATGAATCGCCCCGGCAGGGCGACCTTCCTGGCGGCGCTCACCGGGGAAGGAGCGCCGCGGGGTTGTCCAGGTGCAGCTCGCGGCGCAGCGCGAGCAACGCCTCGTACCGCTGCAACTCCTCCGTCAGCACCGCGCGACCCTTGCGGTAGCTGAGGAAGCCGTACACCAGCAGCCCCAGCGCCAGGAGCGTGGCACCCCAGGCCAGGAACGGCGTGCGCAACGAGTCGTAGAACAGCTTCCCCGCCGCCCCTGAAATCAACATGAAGGCGATGATGGACACACCCGCGTGGGTGAAATGGGTGGTGCTCTGCCGGGTCGACAGGCTCTCCTGCAACTGGTCGAACCGGGCCCGCTTGTCCTGGATGTCTGCGCTCACGGAGCCGAGCACCCTACATCACGCGCCCCAGCCCGTCGAGTCGCACGCCGGCCAGCACCCACCTACACGGACGCGCAGTCCCAGCTTGCGCTCATCCCAGCCATTGAACGGACGCACGCTTGGCCCCCGGGCATGGCTTGCCACCCCACCCCCCTCGCGTTACATGCCGCGAACCATGCCTCTCCACGTCGTCAGCAGGATGAGTTCCCCCGACATGAGCCGTGACTCCGAGTTGAACACCATCGAGGAGGCCATCCGCGACATCCAGGCTGGCAAGTGCGTCATCGTCGCCGACGACGAGGACCGCGAGAACGAAGGCGACCTCATCATGGCCGCCGAGCTCGCCACCCCCGAGATGCTGGCGTTCATGGTCCGCCACACCAGCGGCATCATCTGCCAGCCCATGCTCGCCGAGCGGCTGGACTCGCTGCGCCTGCCCCAGATGGTGGCGGAGAACACCGAGTCCCACCGCACCGCCTTCACCGTCTCCGTGGACTTCCGCCACGGCACCACCACCGGCGTCTCCGCCAGCGACCGCACGAAGACCATCCGCGCGCTCGCCGACCCGAACAGCACCGCGGATGACTTCCTGCGCCCCGGCCACATCTTCCCGCTGCGCTACCGCGAAGGCGGCGTGCTGCGCCGCGCGGGCCACACCGAAGCGGCCGTGGACCTGGCGCGGCTCGCCGGCCTGCAGCCCTCCGGCATCCTCTGCGAGCTGGTGAAGGACGACGGCACCATGCAGCGCATGCCGGACCTGAAGCAGTTCGCGCGCGAGCACGACCTCAAGCTCGTCACCATCGCGGACCTCATCGAGTACCGCAGCCGCAAGGACCGCCTGGTCCGCCGTGAGTCCGGCCAGAGCGTCGTGCGCACCCGCCACGGTGAGTTCACCGCCCTCACCTACACGTGGACGCCCGACGGCGCGAAGTCGCTCGTCCTGGTGAAGGGCGACCCGTCGAAGACCCAGCCCGCCCCGCTGGTGCGCCTGCACGGCGCCTGCGCCATGGGCGACGTGTTCGGGTCACCGGACTGCAAGTGCAACCTGCTGCTGGACCGCGCGATGGAGACCGTGGCGCGCGAGGGCACG
Organism: Corallococcus sp. AB045; assembly: GCF_003668895.1. Lineage (NCBI taxonomy): Bacteria > Pseudomonadati > Myxococcota > Myxococcia > Myxococcales > Myxococcaceae > Corallococcus > Corallococcus sp. AB045. The sequence continues at coordinate 57,569 of NZ_RAWN01000011.1, read as the reverse complement.
GGCGTCATCGTCTACCTGCCCGGCATGCACGGCAACGACTTCGGCATCCACCACAAGCGCGCGGGCGACGGCAGCAACGCGTCCGTCAGCCGCGCGGCCAACGAGTCCCGCGACGTGGGCATGGGCTGCCAGATCCTCACCGACCTGGGCGTGAGCACCCTGCGCGTGATGTCCAACACGGACATGACCTACCGGGGCCTCTCCGGCTTCGGCCTCACCATCGAGTCGCGCCTGCCGCTCGAGGTGGAGTAGCGCGACCCGGGACGCGCGCGAGGCTTCAGCCCAGGTCCTTCAGGGCCTCGCGCACGGCGGACAGGTCCGCGGGCAGCTCCACCGGCGGGTTCGCGTGCGCGGCCTTCACGTCGCTCAGCGTCTCCCGGTGGTAGCCCACCTTGAAGTCCGCGAACTTCAGCCCGTGCGCGGTGGCCACCACCGCGACGCTGGAGCCCCTGGCCATCACGCCCGACGCGGCCAGCTTCTCCACCGCCGCCAGCGCGACCCCCGTCTGAGGACAGGCGAAGGTGCCCTCGCGGTCCGCCCGGGCCGCGGCGTTGGCCAGCTCTGACTCCGTCGCCTCCTCCACCACGCCGTCGAACGCGCGCAGCATCCGCACCGCGCGGCGGAAGGACACCGGGTTGCCAATCTGGATGGCGGACGCGAGCGTCGCTCCCGCCTGCATGGGCACCAGCTCCTGGAAGCCGCCCCGGAAGGCGCGCGCCAGGGGGTTGGCCCGCTGCGACTGTGCCACCGCGATGCGCGGCCGGCGGGTGATGAGCCCCAGGTTGAAGAGCAGGTCCAGGCCCCGGCCCAGGGCGCTCGCGTTGCCCAGGTTACCGCCCGGGATGACGATCCAATCCGGCGGCTCCCAGCCCAGGTCCTGGCACAGCTCGATGGCGATCATCTTCTGGCCCTCGATGCGCAGCGAGTTCATCGAGTTCGCCAGGTACAGCCCCGTGTCCGCCGTCACCGCCTGCACCAGCTTCATGCAGCCGTCGAAGTCCGTGTCCAGCGACAGCACGCGCGCCCCGTTGGCGATGGGCTGCACCAGCTGCGCGAGCGACACCTTGTTCTTCGGCAGGAACACCACCGCCGGGATGCCCGCCGCCGCGGCGTACGCGGACAGCGCCGCGGACGTGTCGCCCGTGGACGCGCACGCCACCGCGCGGATGGGCGTGCCGCGCGAGCGCAGGTGCTTCACCGCGGACACCAGGACCGTCATCCCCCAATCCTTGAAGCTGCCCGTCGGGGAGACGCCGCACTCCTTCAACATCAGCGAGCCCAGCCCCAGCTCCGCCGCCATGCGCGGCAGCGGCTTGAGCGGCACGCGCCCTTCTCCCAGCGAGACGATGTCCTCCACCGGCAGCTCGGGCAGCGCCCACTCGCGCTTGCCCCAGACGCCAGAGCCGTCCGGCAGCCGGGACGTCGCGAAGCGGGACTCGAAGCGGCGCTTCCACTCCGCCGCGGGGATGGCGCGCAGGGCAGCCTCGTCGTGGGCCACCTCCAGCAGTCCCTCACAGCGCGGGCAGCGGTAGACGACGTCCCACAGCGAGGCGGTGAAGCCGCAACCCTCGCTGCACGCGTAGCCCGCCTTCAGCGCCGGGGCCGTCACGCCTCCACCTTCGTGCCACACGCCACGCACGCGCGGCCCGGCCAGGCCGGCACGTGGCAGGAGGGACAGGGCACGCGCTCGCCGTCGTCCGCGCCCCCGCGCTTCGCCGTCACGGGCGCAGCCACCCGGGTCCGGGGCAGCCGCATGCCGCAGCCGTCACACAAGAGGCCCTCCGCCTGGACATGGCGGCAGTAGCGGCACGTCACCGCGCCCACCGGAGCGGCGGTGCGCACGCCGTCGTCCTGCGCGCGGCCCGTGTCCAGGTCCATCATCTGCGCGACGGGCACGTCGCCCGTGGCGCCCGAACGGGTCAACTCCAGGTCGGGAACGACCATCGCCGGCAGGTCCGGCCCCGAGCGCAGCCGCGTCAGGTCCAGCTCCGGCAGCACGGGCGCGTCCACCGGCACGCGGCCCCCCGCGTGGTGCGTCAGCTCCAGCTCCGGCAACGGGGCCACGACAGGCGCGGGGATGTTCATGAGGCCGGGGAAGCGCTTGCCACAGCCTTCGCACTCTTCGCCTTCCGACTGCACGTGGTCGCAGACCGGGCAGATGATCATGGGCGGGACGTTACCGGTCCCCTCTCCGCTCGGCAACGCGACCCCGGGACGCGGGGAGTGGGCATGCAGGCGCGCGGCCTGTCGCACCCGCTCAGCCCGGGGCGGAGGAGCCCAGGCCCACCATGGGGACGAAGCGCACCGGCAGCAGGTGCTCCACCCGGGGCAGCATCCCCGGCTGTCCCCGGCGGATGCGCAGCAGCTCCTGCGTCTCGTTCACGGAGCCCACGGGGATGACCATCCGCCCCCCGGGCCTCAGCTGGCGCAGGAGCTCCCGGGGGACCTCCGCCGGCGCGGCGGTGGCGATGATGGCGTCGAAGGGCGCGACCTTGGCCCAACCCTGGGAGCCGTCCCCCTCCCGGTAGAACACGTTGGTGAAGCCCAGCCGGTGGAGCAGCCGCCGGGCGGGCCGGGCCAGCTCGCGGACGATCTCCACCGTGAAGACCTCGCGGGCCAGCATCGCGAGCACCGCCGTCTGGTAGCCGGAGCCGGTGCCGATCTCGAGCACGCGCTCACAGCCGCGCAGGCGCAGGGCCTCCGTCATCAGGGCCACCACGTAGGGCTGGCTGATGGTCTGCCCGTGGCCAATGGGTAACGGCACGTCCTGATGGGCCGAGTCCCGCGCACCCAAGGGCACGAAGTCCGCACGGCTCAGGTTGGCGATCGCCGCGAGCACCCGTCGATCCCGGATGCCCTGCCGCGCCAGATACTCCGCTCGGCCCCAGTCTCCCATCGCGTCCGTCCCCCGTGGTCCTCCAGCAGGAAAAGTAAGCACGACGACAGTCCGGGGCAATCCAGGGGGCCGGCGCAGGCCTCCTCGGGCCTACCCCACCCGGGCAAGCGCGAGCCGGCCCTCCCAGCGCTCCTCCAGCGCCTTCACGAGCCCCTGGTGGTCCGGCTTCTGGAGCTGGGGGTCGGCGTCCGTGATGCGCCGCGCTTCCACCTGGGCGAGCGACAACAGGTCGCCGTCGCGCACGAGGTTCGCCACGGCCAGCTCCGGGAGGCCGCTCTGCCTCGTGCCCAGGAACTCGCCGGGGCCGCGGATCTCCAGGTCCTTCTCCGCGATGACGAAGCCGTCGCTGCTGCGCTCCATCACGCCCAGCCGCTCGGTGGACTCCCAGGAGCGCGCGGCGCCCGCGACGAGGAAGCAGTAGCTGGCCGCGGCGCCACGGCCCACGCGCCCGCGCAGCTGGTGCAGCTGCGACAGGCCGAAGCGCTCCGCGGCCTCCACCACCATCACGGACGCGTTGGGCACGTCCACGCCCACCTCCACCACCGTGGTGCAGACAAGCAGCTGGATGCGCTTGTCGCGGAAGGCCTCCATCACGGCGTCCTTCTCCTCCGGCTTCATGCGCCCGTGCAGCAGGCCTACGCTGGCGTTGGGGAACACCACTTGAAGCTTCGTCGCGCCCTGGGTGGCGTCCTCCAGGTCCAGCTTCTCCGACTCCTCCACCAGCGGATAGACGACGTAGGCCTGGTGGCCCTTGGCCAGCTCCGCGCCCACCGCTTCGTAGACGCGCGCGCGCTGCTCGTTGTTGAAGACGCGCGTGGTGATGGGCGTGCGGCCCGGCGGGAGCTGGTCGATGATGGACACGTCCAGGTCGCCGTAGAGCGTCATCGCGAGCGTGCGCGGGATGGGCGTGGCGGTCATCACCAGCACGTCCGGCGTGAGCCCCTTGCTCATGAGCGTGTGGCGCTGGAGCACGCCGAAGCGGTGCTGCTCGTCGATGACCACCAGCCCCAGCTTCTGGAAGGACACGCCCCCCTCCAGCAGCGCGTGCGTGCCCACGGCGAGGTGGATGTCGCCCTTCGCCACGGACTCGCGCACCTCGCGCTTGTGCTTCGCGGTGCCCGCCGCGCTGATGAGCCCCACGCGGTAGCCCAGCGGCTCCAGGATGCGGCGGAAGGTGCGCTCGTGCTGTTCGGCCAGGATTTCAGTGGGGGCCATCACCGCCACCTGGTAGCCGTCCTGGAGCGCCACCATGCCGGCCACGAGCGCCACGGCCGTCTTGCCGCTGCCCACGTCGCCCTGCACCAGCCGGTTCATGGGCTCCGGGCGCGCCATGTCCCGGGAGAGGTCCCCCACCACGCGCGCCTGCGCCCCGGTGAGCTGGAAGGGCAGCGCGGCGCGCGCCTTGTCCAGCCGCTCCGGGGCGACATTGAAGGCGATGCCCTCCTCCGCCTTGACGCCCTGGCGCTTGAGGGCCATGCCCAGCTGGAGGAAGAACAGCTCGTCGAACGCGAGCCGGCGGTGCGCGGGGCTCTGGTGCGCGTCCAGCGCCTCCAGGTCCGCGTCGTCGGGCGGGAAGTGGATGAAGCGCAGCGCGTCCGGCAGGCCCATCAGGTGGTAGCGGCGGCGCAGGTCCGCGGGCAGCGGCTCTTCCAGGTGGTGCGCGTGCTGCTCGCTGATGCGCGAGGCCAGCTCGCGGAAGGAGCGCTGCTCGCCGCGCTCGAAGCCCGGGTAGACGGGGACGATGCGGTGGAAGTGGACGGAGGTCGTGTTCTCCAGGTCCTCGGCGGGCTCCAGCTCCGGGTGGGCCATCTCCCGGCCGTTCATGGAGGCGCGCACCTCGCCGGAGAGCACCAGCTGCTTGCCCACGGAGAAGCGGCTCTTGAGCCACGGCCCGGCGTTGAAATAGGTGGCGGCGATGCTGCCGGAGCGGTCCCCCACGACGGCGCGGAACATGCGCTTGCCGCCACGCCCCGGGACGAAGTCCGCCGTCTTCACGGTGCCCACCGTCACGCCGCGCTCGCCGGGGATGAGCTCCGCGATGGTGCGCAGCTTGCGGCGGTCCTCGTAACAGCGTGGCAACAGGAACAGGATGTCGCCGGTGCGGCGCAGGCCCTTCTTGTCGAGCACGGCGACGAGCCGCGGCCCCAGGCGCTTGCCCAGCGTCTTGAGCGGCGCGGACAGTGGGCCCGTGCGCGGCGCGATGGACAGCAGCTTCGCCTCGGAGCGGGACGCCTCCGCGCCCACGGCCTTGGCCTTCTTCTTCCGGGCCTTCTCCGTGGGAGCGCGGTCCGCGGGCGGAGCGCCCTTGCGAGGGTCGGTGCTCGCATTGGGCTTCGCGCCCGGAGCACGGGCCGGCGCACCCGCGGGAACGGCTGCGTTCCGGGCCGCGGCCATGCGCGCACCGTAGGGCTGGGCGTCGCCTTGCGCGGGGCCTGTCGAGGCGCCCCGGGATGCCGCCATGCGCGCGCCGTAAGGCACCGGCTCGCCCTTCACCGGGCCTGCATTCCCGCCTTGGGGACCCGCTCCGGGCGAAGGCGAACGGGCCTGCTGCCGGGATGCGGGCGCAGGCGTTGCCGCCGGAACGGCACCGCCCACCGGCGGCACGGGGTCCTGCGAACGCCATGGCGGCACGGTGTTGCCACGCGCCTCCAGCGTCCCCGGCGGCGGCGTCAACCGGCGGCGCGACGGCGCGGGGTTCAGCTCCCCTTCCAGCACGTGCGCACGCTCCGGCGACCGGGGAAAGCTCGCCGCCACGGCGTTGATCTCCCCCGTGACGACCACCCGCTCCAGCTCCTCCGGCAGCACCACGCCGCTGAGCTTCAGCGCACCCAGCACCTGGCGCAGCGCGGCCTTGCGGTGCTCCGGCGGCGCGGGCGGATCCACGTGCGGCAGCGCCGCCCTCAAGTCCTCCAGGACTCGCGCGTCCACGCCCCCGGCCGACTCCAGGGTGCGCTCCATCAACGTGCGCAGATCCCGCACGGTCCCGAGCTGGGCGAAGTCACGCTGACACGCGTACTTGAGAGGTCTGATGAGGCTGGCGAGCGGGTGGTTCACGCGGGATTTCCAGCCTCCATCCTACGAAGCGCTCCTGACGCCGCAGGGAAAACGAAACCGGGGGAGCGAGCCCAGGCCCGCCCCCCCGAAGGACACCCGGCCAGCCGGGCCTCAGCGCTAGCTGGCCGCCTCTTCCCGCGGATCCTCGAAGCTGATGGAGACGACCTCCAGCTCGCGCACGCCGCCGGGGCTCTGCACCGTGGCGATGTCGCCCACCTTCTTGCCGATGAGCGCGCGCGCCACCGGCGAAGTCACGGCGATCCACCGCTTCTTCAGGTCGGCCTCCGTCTCACCCACCAGACGGTAGCTGATGGTCTTGTCGTTCTCCGTGTCCACCAGCTCCACGGTGGCGCCGAAGATGACCTTGTCGCCACCCAGCTTCGCTGGGTCGATGACCTCCGCGCGGGCGATCCAGTCGCCGAGGGTCAGGATGCGCCCCTCGATGTGCGACTGCTTCTCCTTGGCCGCGTGGTACTCCGCGTTCTCACGCAGGTCGCCGTGCGCACGGGCGACCTCGATTTCACGCGAAATCTTGCCCCGCTCCACGGACTGGAGGTGCTTCAGCTCGTCCTTGAGCTTCTGCAGACCGTGGGGGGTCATCGGGATGTTGTCGCTCCCGCTCATCGAACCACCGCTCCTTCCATCACCTGGCTGCGCATCGGAGGTCCGGCGTTCCCTCCTGGAACCCGGCCCGCGACTCGAAAGGGTCAATGTAGGGAACGAGTGACTGGCCGGTCAACGAAAGCCTTACAGCCATCGTCCGGTAGTGGCTGGGCGCCCGACGGCCGACCCGTTAGGCTGCTCCACGTGCTGTCCGTCCAGGAATTGCGCGCACTCGCCTCCGCCCTCCCCGTGGGCGCCTTCCAGCATCAGCTGGGCCCCTTCGCGCTGGTGCAGCGTCCGCCGTCGGAGCTGTCCGCCGCCGCGCTCGCGCCCACCCGCATGGCGGACCCCGGCGACGTCGAGCAGGGCATGCTCGCCCTGCTCTTCGAGTTCGACGACCTGCTCGTCGCCACCCTCCCCACCCTCAGGGATTCGGAGGTGCTGCGCATTGGCCGGAGGCTGGACTGCGAGCTGGTGCTGGACGACGCGTCCGTGTCCAAGCAGCACGCGGAGCTCAAGTGGAGCCGCGCTGCGGGCCGCTGCACCGTGCGCGACCTGGGCTCCACCAACGGCACCTTCGTCAATGCCAGCACCATCGGGCAGCGCGAGGTGCCGCTCCGGGGCGGCGACATCCTCAGCTTCGGGAACGTCCAGTTCTGGTACCTGCTCACGGACGCGCTGCATGAACGGCTGCGCGTGGGCGCGGCCTCCGGCCTGGGCTCCCACTCCGGCTGAAGGCCACCCGCCTTCACCTCACGGACAGGCGCCGCAGTCCGCCGCGCACGCGTCGTAGGTGTCGGACGCCCCGCAGGACTCCGTCACCTGGCAGATGCCGTCGCCGCACACGGCCAGGTCCGCGGCGCGCACACGCGTGGTGAGCGGCTGGAAGCTCACGCCGCCCACCGTGCAGCTCACGAAGGCCGCGCCCGCCGCTTCCCCCTGCGTGCACACGTCCGAGCAGCTCCCCACGTAGACGAGCGGCGCGCACGTCATGCGGGGCATCCCGGAGCCATCCACCACCGCGCACGCGCGCGTGGTGCTCTGGGTCGCGTCCAGCGGCGGGTTCTGGCTGCCCGCGTAGAGCCCCTGGCCCTGGAAGAGGTTGCCGAAGAAGCAGGACTCCGGCCGGGCGAAGGAGGCCAACTCACCGTCGGAGGCGGGGATCTCCTCCCCCAGCCCGTCCCGTCCCAGCACGGAGATGGGCACGCTCACACCGAAGGGATTGCTGTGCGCCGCGAGGCACGCGGAGACAATCTGCTGTTCGGCCACCGTCGCGGGAGCGCCACCGGCCCAGCCCGGCGCCAGGCCCAGCAGGCCCGTCCAGGTGTGCACCGTGTTCGTCTGGGGATCCGTGAACGTGCGCGTCTGCCCTTCCGGGACGGCGCAGCGCACGATGTAGCGCATGACCTCCTCCGCGAGCGCCGGATCCGCGCCGTACCACGACGCGAAGTCAATGGATGACAAGCCATTGAACGACAGCCCGTTGAAGGACAACCCGTTGAAGGACAGGCCATTGAACGACAGCCCGTTGTACGAAAGGCTGTTGTAGCTGAGGGCGGCCTGCTCCTGCGTGGCCAGCGGATCCGCGGGCCCGGGCTCCCGGGCTCCCGGGGCACAGCCCGCTCCCATGACGGCCAGGGCCAGTCCCCACGCCCACCGTGAGAGCCCCCCCACGCCACGACGACGCCCGTTCTCCACGTTCCCCATGTGTGCAACCTCCTGCTACCGCGGGCGCTCCGACCGGCCCCACGAACGTTTGGACAAGGAGGGCGTCAAAAACAAACGGGCGAGCCGCGCCCCCTCACGCACGAAAAGTGCGAGCACGTTGTACGTATGGCAAGGCGCGAGAGATGCGGGAAACGCGGGAGCGACGTCAGGGCAGACACTCCGGGCGTCTGGGGTTGAACGCGTGGGCTGGCGTTCATCCAGGAACGTGAAGGCCGTGGCCCTCCGGGGTGAGGAGACGTGTCCCCACTCCGGCGCCACGGCCGTCCGTTCATTCCGCCGCGAGGCTGGGATTACCGCTGGGCCTGGGTGGCGATCTTCACCTGGGCCTTGTTCAGCTTCAGGCTGCCCAGCTCGCGGTTGATGTTGGCCAGGTCCGCCTGGGTAATCTGGCCCGGATCATGTCCGCCCGGAGGGCCGCCCTTGGGAGGCTTGCCTTCGGGGGCGACGGCGCCGCCGCGGTCCGGATCCACCAGGGCCGTGCCGCCACCGGCCTCCACGGCCGACAGCTCCTTGAAGCCGGCGGTGGTGCTGGCCGCCTCTCTCTGGGTGATCTGCTTCACCAGCGTGAGCTTCCCGCTGCTCCGGTCGTACCGGTACAGGCGGGTGCCCTTGGCGCCGTCGTCCACGGCCACGTCCACGGAGCCGGTGGACTTCGCCTTCGCCGGGCTCGCGATGGGCTTCGCCGGGGCGAGCTTCACCTGGTTGTTCTGGGTCCTCGCCGGCTGGGCCCCTGCCTGCGCCGCCGACAGGGCGACAAACCCCACGGCCATGCTTCCCACTGCGGACTTCCAACGCGTGTTCATGAATCCTCCCGGTTCCCTTACGCGCGGCGGCGCGGATATTCGCCGGGAGTCTATTCGAACGCGACCAGGTCCTGGACCCACCGGGCGCTGCCCTGCTGGAGCCACCGGGCGCGGGTGTCCCGGAGCGCCTGGGCCGGCGGGGTGCCTCGCCGCAGCGATTCCACCAGCGCCTGGAAGAAGGCCCCGGCCTCCACGTCCGGCACCTCCGTGGAGGGCGCGACCACGGCCCGCGCGCCCGCCTGGATCAGCGCGGACGGCAGGCTGGACACCGCGTGGTAGCGCCACGCGCCCACGTTCGCGTCGCAGGCGGCCAGCATTACCACCGGAGTGCCCCGGAGCGTGTGCCCCTCCAGCTCCTCCGCGGTGAGCGCGTACCGGCCGGCCGCGTCCGGGGACAGCGCCAGGAAGGCCGCGTCGGACACGGTGCCGGCGAGGCCGTGCGTGTGCAGCTCCACCTCCGTGGCGTCCTCCATCTCCGCGAGCACCGCTTCCGGCGTCGCCGCGCGGCCCCGCAGGTGGACGTCGCCCGGCCCCGTCATGCCCTTCCACGGCATCAGGCGCGGCAGCCCCAGCGTCGCGGGCGGCTCCACGTCCGACACCACCAGCCGCTTCGGGACGGGCGCCGGGGCCGAAGCCTCCACGCGGTGGCCGCCCGGAGCCAGGTAGCTCCACGCGCGGTCCCCGGGCAGCAGCCCCGGGCGCCCCAGGAGGATGGGCTCCGCGAGCACCCGCACCACGTCGCAGCCGGCGAGCACCTGCAGGAGCTGCTCGGGGACCGCGGGCACCTGTTCGCGCAGGGGCTGCTTGAGGGCGTGGAGGTACACCCCGCCGCTCGCGCCGGTGGGGCCTCGGGCGACAAAGAGCATCCGTTCGTCCTGGCCGGCCAGCGCCAGCAGGCACGACGTGGGCGCGGTGCGGTCTACCTCCCGCGCGAGCAGGTCCACCGCGGTGCCCCACTCCTTCGCCCGGCCCGTGTCCATCACCAGCACGTGGTGGCTGTGGGCCCAGGCCTTGCGCGCCTCGATGTCGGTGGAGCGGTGGAGCGCCGAACCGGTGATGACCCCGCGCAAGAGCTTCTGGCCCTCCTCGCGGTCGCGCTCGATGAGGATGCGCCCTTCGATGTGGTCCACGAGCAACCGCTCGCCGGTGGTCAGCGACGGGTCCTGGCGCAGCACGCGGATGCGCTCGCGCACGCGGTCCAGCTCGCGGCCCGGCACGGTGCTTCCCTCCAAGCGCAGCAGATCTCCCGCGACGGCGACCTCCAGGAGCGTGGGCGCGGTGGGACAGGCGAGCGCGTCCTGCACCTCTCGCCGGGCCCGCTTCGCGTCCAGGTCCTCCACGAAGAGGAGCGCCCGTGCGTGGTGGTACTCGGACCGGCGTGCGCAGTCCTCCGGCGCGTGCTGGACGAACTCGTCCAGGTAGGCGCGGGCCAGCGCCGGGGCGTGGCTCAGCCGCGCGCTCGTCACCAGGTCGGACAGGAGCACCTCCTCCTGGAACCAGCTGTCGGTGCGGAACGCCTCTTCCAGCGCGGAGCGCGCCAGCGAGTCGGCTTCGTGGCGGCGATCCATCCGGTTGTAGAGCGCCGCCAGGTGCCGCTGGAGGTCCACGCAGCGGTCCTGGAAGCCCGCGCTCCGGCACGCCGCCAGCCCGTTCTTGAGGGACGTCTCCGCCGTCTCCATGTCCCCCCGGGCCTGCGCCGCCTGGGCCCGGCCCCGGGCGAGCGGAGCGTCGTACCAGGCGGGCTCACCGGACTGACGGACCAGTGTTGCCAGCTCGTCGACGAAGCGGTCCTCCTGGTGGAGCAGCAGGATGGCGCCCAGTAGCAGGTCGCGCTCGCCGGAGCGCCGCAGCCGCGCGAGGAACGCGTCCGCCTCCGCGCCCTCCAGCGAACGCGTGCCGGCCAGGAGCTCGTGGTAGGTGTTGGCCAGCGGGCCGCGCTTGCTGAAGTCCGCCGCCGCCACGCGCGCCACGTAGGCGCTCGCGGTCTTGGTGCGGGTGACGTCGTCCAGCAGCTCGGCCAGCGGGGCCAGGGGCTTCACGCGCTCCACGGACGGGGCCGCGCGCAACGCGTGGTAGAGGTACAGCCGCGCCAGGTCCGGGTTGCGCCGCGCCATCGAGCCCGGGTACGGCGTGCCGTCCAGCGCCAGCTCCATGCCGGCCCTGTTCATGGCCTGCCACGAGTCCCGCCGCGCCAGCGCGCCCTTGCGCAGGCCGTCCGCGCGCTCGGTGGCTTCGGTGCTCCAGCCGGGCTCCTTCGCCTGCGCCACGCGGGAGAACTCCGCCGCGGCGGCCAGCTCCAACGAGAGCGCCTGGAGCGCGAGGCCCCGGTTCCAGTGCAGCCGCGCGTCGTCCGGCGCGGTCTCCAGTCCCGACTCCAGCAGCGTCAGCGCGCGCTCCGGCTGGGCACGGCCCAGGGCCGCCACCGCCAGGTCGCCCATGACGGCGGGCGATGCGGGCAGCCGATCCAGGATGCGCTCCGCGCGCTCGAAGTCCCCGGCCGCGAGCCAGGCGGTCGCGACGCCGTGCAGGTCTCCCTTCGCCTCCAGCTCAGACAGGGCCTTGAGGTCCAGCTCCGGCCGTCCGTCCGCGCCGCCGCGCATCGTGCCCGTGGCTCTGTAGTCCGCGAGGCCCGGGTGACTGAGCCGGCCCTCCAGCGGGCGCGCGGAGGCCAGCGCGAAGGGCAGCGCGCGCGCGGTCTCCGTGGAGCGCCACGGGCGTCCCACCAGCAGCACCGCGAGCACCACCGCGGCGGCCGCGGCCGCGAAGCCCGCCACACGGCGGAGATCCCACACCGCACGGCCGCGAGGGCGCGCGGACGGGGACCGCGTCCCGGCATCGGGCGCCGGCTCGGACTGGCTCCCCGTCCCAGGGACGGCCCGGAGCCCCGGACCCGCGGGGGCTCCTTCAGAACCCGGGGACGCCACGGGCCGGGCGTCCGTGCCAGGAGGCCTCACGGCTTCCCCAACTCCGGACGCGGCACGCGCGTCGGCGGCGGCCTGCACGAGGAGGCTCGCCTGCACCTGGTCCTCCAGGCCGGCCTGGCACTCCTCGCAGGTCGCGAGGTGGGCCTGGAAGGCCTCTGCCTCTTCTGGCGGAAGCTCCCCGTCCACGAAGGCGGCGAGCTGTTCACAGGAGACGGTCACGCCGGGCCCCCCGCGGTGCCTTCCCGGGCGAGGAGCAGCTCCTTGAGCTTCTTGCGCGCGCGGAACAGACGGGTGCCCACCGTCATGGACGGGATGCCGAGCCGTCGGCCGATCTCCGCGTAGCTCTGTCGCTCCATGTCCTTCATGCGGACCACCTCGCGCAGCTCCGGGGGAAGCTGTTCCACCGCCTTCCACACGTCATCCAACGTGTAGTGCGCCCATGTCTCCGGGGCGGCTTCGGCCTCCGCCAGGGTGTCCCCCATCGCGTCGGTGAATTCCTCCTGGGGGTGGCGCCGGTCGTGCCGGCACCAGTCGAGGAAGCGTCGAACGAGGATGGACGCCAGCCACGCCATGGGAGGCGCGGACCGGTCATACGTATGAAACGCGCGGAAGGCCCGCTCGTAGGTCTCCTGCAACAGGTCCTTCGCGTCCGACGGGTTGCGGCCCCGGCAGAGGATGCGGGCCCGCTCCTCCAACGCCGGAGCGCACCGCGCGATGAGCGCCTGGAACTCCGCGGCGTCCCCACGGGAGGCCGAAGGCACCTCCGGCTCGGATGCGGAGGACTCCCCGGGCGGGACGGCGCGGGGCGATCGCGGGCGGAAGACCACGGGGGCGTTCCTAGCAGGAGCCGCCCCGCCCGCGAAGTCCGTCGACACCCTCCCTGGCGCTTCCCACCCGACAGGTGGGAGTCCCGGGATGGCAGGCCGGAGGGCTAGCAGGGGCCGTTGCCGATGCGAACACCCGTGCGAACCCGGGCCTTGAAGACGCCCAGCGCCGCTCCGAAGCCCGTAACGCGGATCTTGCTGTAGCCGGACCCGCCCGAGCCGATGTTGATGCGCAGCCCGCAGAACGCCGGGAAGAAGGGACCCGCTGGGTACCAGGTGCCGGTGGTGCTCACCGAGCCCAGCCCCCACCAGTAGCCGTTCGCGTAGCCGAACGCGGCGCCGGTGATCGCCACGCCCTTGCAGGCGCTCTCCGTGACGTTGCTCGACGCCGGGATTACCTCCACGAACGGCTGGGCGTAGTTGCCGTACAGGCCGGTGATCTCCGTCACGAAGCGGTGCGCGCAGGACGGCTGATCATAGGTGCCGTCGTTGGAGGCCGCCGAGATGTCCGCGTACGAGCAGTGGGGGAAGACGGCCGGGACCGACGCGCCGTCCGGCTGCGCCAGCACCACGCCCGAGCCCACGCAGGACTCGTCGACGCCCTGCTCCTGGCTGGCGATGGACTCGTCCACGACCTCGGCGCCAGGGGCCTCCTCGTCGAGAGGTCCCCCACAGGCGGTGGCGAGCGAGGCGGCGAACACGAACGCGGCGGCAGGGATGAAGCGCATGGGTGACTCCGGAAGCGTGAGCCCATCCGCGGGCTCCTCCCTGTTACGTCCGGTGTCGCGCTTATTCCCCGCGCCATTTCCACGCCGTTTTTCGGCCGTGCTAAGGCACCGCGCGTGGACATCGACAAGCCCTACCTGCTGTTCCTGGGAGACGTGAGGGATCAGCTCGCGGCCAAGACGGCCCAAGGCATCGTGGACTGGCGGCCCGACTGGTGCGTGGGTCAGCTGCGCCTCCCTGGCTGCGCGGCGGACTGTGGCCTGCCGGACATGGACATCACCCAGGCGAAGGCGAAGGGCGCGCGCACGCTGGTGGTGGGCGTGGTGAATCCGGGCGGAGTGCTGGCGGACGCGTGGGTGGACACGCTGGTGCGGGCGATGGAGGCCGGGCTGGACGTGGCCACCGGGCTGCACAAGCGGCTGTCCTCGTTCCCCGCCGTGGCCGCCGCGGCGGCGAAGCATGGGCGCAAGCTGCACGACGTGCGCTTCCCGGACCGGGACTTCGCCACGGGACAGGGCACGAAGCGGCCCGGCCTGCGCGTGCTGACCGTGGGCACCGACTGCGCGGTGGGCAAGAAGTACACGGCGCTGGCGCTGGAGAAGGAGCTGCGTCAGCGCGGGTGGAAGGCGGACTTCCGGGCCACCGGGCAGACGGGCATCCTCATCTCCGGGCGAGGCGTGGCGCTGGATGCCGTGGTGTCCGACTTCGTCTCCGGCGCGGCGGAGTGGCTCACGCCCGCGAACGAAGCGGACCACTGGGACGTGGTGGAGGGCCAGGGGTCGCTGTTCCACCCCTCCTTCGCGGGCGTCACGCTGGGCCTGCTGCACGGCGCGCAGCCGGACGCGTTCGTCGTCTGCCACGAGCCCACGCGCAAGCGCATGCGCGGCGTCCAGCATCCGCTGCCGTCCATCCAGGACGTCATCGATCGCACGGTGCTGGAGGGCCGGCTGACGAACCCGGCCATCCAGTGCACGGGCATCGCCATCAACACGGAGCACCTGGGCGAGGACGAGGCGCTGGCGCTCCTGGAGTCCACCGGCCGGGCGCATGGCCTGCCCTGCGTGGACCCCCTGCGCACGGGCGCGGGCCCCCTGGCGGACGCGCTGGCGAGCCGCTTCCCGCGCGGGTGACACGGGCCCCTTTCGCGAAACCCGCTCCACTGGAGCGGCTCACGGTATATTGAGGACACCATGGGACGCATTTTCGAGACACGCAAGGCGACGATGTTCGCCCGCTGGAACAAGATGGCGAAGGTCTTCACACGCATCACGAAGGACATCGTGATCGCGGTGAAGGCGGGCGGGCCGACCATCGAATCGAACCCCGCGCTGCGCCGGGCCGTGCAGAACGCCCGCGCGGCGAACATGCCCAAGACCAACGTGGACGCCGCCATCAAGCGCGCCAGTGGTCAGGACCAGGCCGACTACCAGATCCTCCTGTACGAAGGCTTCGCGCCCCACGGCGTGGGCGTCCTGGTGGAGGCGGCCACGGACAACGTCACGCGCACCGTGGCCAACGTCCGCTTCCCCTTCACCAAGCTGGGCGGGAGCATGGGCACGGCGGGCAGCGTGTCCCGCCTCTTCGAGCACATGGGCGCCATCCGCCTGGACGCCGAGGGCGTGAATCAGGAGGAGCTGGAGCTGGAGCTCATCGACCACGGCCTGGAGGAGATGGGCGAGACGACCGGCGAGAAGGGCGAGAAGCAGCTGCTCCTGCGCTGCAAGTTCGCCGACTTCGGCAAGCTCATGTCAGCGATTGAAGCCAAGGGCATCACGCCCGTGTCCACGCAATCCGAGTACATCCCCCTGCCCGGCACCCTGAAGGAGCTGCCCGAGGAGCAGGCCACGGAGGTGCTCAAGCTGGTGGACATGCTGGAGCAGGACGACGACGTGCAGCACGTGTTCCACAACCTCGCCTGAAGCACGGGCATCCGGTCCCCGCGCGCACTCCCCGGGGGCCGGTGCCACGCTCACGCGGCGTCAGAGCTGCTGAAGCTCCGCCGAGGAGATCCATGGCCGACGAGGGTGACGGGCAGGACCTGCGGGACACGGTGAAGCGGTTGGAGGCGACGGTCGCGGCCCTGGAGACGCGGCTCGCGAGCCTGGAGTCCCGGGAGGCGCCGCACCCCTTGGCCTCGCCCTCGGCCCCCGCTGTCGTGGAACCGGTGGCCGCGCCCGAGCAGCGGGACCTGGAGGCGCATGTCGGCACCTACTGGTTGAGCCGCCTGGGCATCGTGGCGCTCATCATCGGCATCGCGTACCTCATCACGTACCACTTCGGGGAGCTGGGGGTGCTGGCGCGCGTGGGCGCGGGCTACCTGCTCAGCGCGGGGCTGGGCGCGTTCGGGTTGTGGCTGGCGCGGCGGCACCAGTTGTTCGGGCGCATCGTCTTCGGCGGCGGCCTGGCGCTCGCGTACTTCGTCACCTATGCGCTGCACTTCATCCCGGCGGTGCGGGTCATCGACAGCGAGGTGCTCGCGCTGGTGCTGCTCGCGGGGTTCGTGGTGGCCATCGTCACCATCGCGCATCGGATGCAGTCGGAGACGGTGGCGGGCATCGCGCTGTTCCTGGGGCTGCACACGGGGATGCTCAGCGACATCACCGCGTTCACGCTGCTGTCCACGACGATGCTCGCGGCGGGCGCGCTGTTCTTCCTGGTGCGCAACCGCTGGGTCATCGTGCCCCTGTCCAGCCTGGTGGCCGTGTACAGCACGCACGTCGTCTGGGCGGTGCGCACGGGCCACATGGCGCCGGGTGCGCCGGAGGATGACCGGCTCCTGTTGAGCCTTGGCTTCCTCGCGCTCTACTTCCTGCTGTTCTCCGTGGCGCTGCTGGTGCGCCCGCGCGACCTGCCCGTGCGCGCGAGCCTCGCCTTCACCCTGCTCAACTGGGTGGGCCTGACGTCGCTGGGCGCGTACGAGGTCTCCCAGGAGCAGGACTCGCACCTCTTCGGCTTCCTCCTCGTCGTCGCGCTGGCGCATGGCGCGGGGGCCGTCGTGTCGAGGCTCCAGCGTGCCCCCGCGGCGCTGACGCATGCGTACCTGGCGCTGACGGCGGTGACGCTCGCGCTGGCCATGCCCGCTCGCTACGACGACGTCGCGCTGGTGGCGGCATGGACGGTGACAGGGCTGATCGCGGGCCTGGCCGCGCGCGGGGTGGAGTCTCCGGTGCTGCGGGGCGTGGGCGTGCTCATCCTCTACGTGGCGCTGGGTGCGTGTGAATGGGAGACGCCGGGACGCCTGACGTTGCTCATCGGGCTGGTGGTGGCGTTCGTGCTGGTGGAGCGCGGCGGGACGGTACGCGTCGCCGGCCTGCCGGAGCCCAAGGCCCGGACGCCCTTCACCGCCATCTGCGCGGCGGGCGCGGGGCTGTCACTGGTGGCGCTGGTGGGCGCGCGGATGCCCGAGGGGCTCGTCACGCTGGGTTGGGTCATCGCCGCCTTCCTCCTCTTCGGCGTGGGCTTCGCGGTGCGCGAGCGCTGGTACCGGCTGGCCGCATTGGCGGTGCTGGGGCTCGCCCTGGGGCGGCTGGTGCTGGTGGACGTGGCGAAGCTGCCGCCGGATCAACGGGTGCTCACGTTCATCCTGCTGGGCGTCATGCTGCTGCTTGTCTCATACACATACACGCGGCTGCGCGACCGGCGCGGGTGAAGACACCGTCCCCTGAAGGGCGCGGCCTCAGATGTCGGTCTCCTGCCGCTCCGTCACCCGATACTCCTGCCGGTAGGCCTTGCCCCCGCGCTCGAAGGTTTCGACCACGGTGACGCCGTCCTCGGAGAGGAAGAGGCGATAGTTCGTGTCCGCCGTGGGCGTCGTCACTGCGTAGTTTCCGAAGGGAAGTCTGAAGACCACGCGCGGGGGGCGATCCGGACAACAGGCCGTCAACAGCGTGGAGGCCAGGGCACTCGTCAGCATGCCCGCGAGCACGATGCCCAGCTTCCTCATGGCTGCCTCTGGAGGCTGCGGTTCCGGTAGAGCTCTCCCGTGCCTTCCGTCGGCTCGGCTTCAAAGAGCGTGGCCTTCGCGAAATCGCCGGTCGCTCCCGCCTCCGGCCGCACGGCCCACACGTTGTAGACGGCACCAATGGGGCCAGTGCCCTGCGCGGGGATGATGGAAACGCCATCCGCGGTGGCCGACACGAGCCGCACCCGGATGCCTTCGGCTTCATCATTCAGCGGATCACACACCCCACCCTGGAGCTTCGCGCCCGCGAACAGGGGCCAGCCCAGCGCGAGTCCCGCGCAGAAGAGTGCCGTCGAGGCGACCTTGCGACGATGCGAGGAAGGAATTGGCATGGGGTGGGAGCCTGACCCAACTCACAACCGAAGCACCAGTGACCCCGGGGACACGATAGCCTTCGCGCCTCCCTGCTCCAGGAGCCCGCATGCGCCTCGCCTACCGCCGACAGAGCACCCTGCACCGGGGCTGCACGCTGAGCTGGTTCGTGGAGGGAGACGGTCCTCCGGTGGTGATGATCCAGGGGGTCGGCGTTGGCGCCGCGGGATGGCGGCCGCAGGTGGAGGGCCTGGCCTCCCACTTCCGGTGCCTCTGCCTGGACAACCGGGGCTTCGGCGCCAGCCAGCCACCAGGCGACGCGCTCACGGTGGAGATGATGGCCGACGACGTGCTTGCCTTGATGGACGCGCAGGGCTGGGAGCGAGCGCACGTCATGGGGCACTCGCTGGGTGGGCTGGTGGCGCTTTACCTCGCGCACCAGGCACGCGAGCGGGTGCGAAGCCTCTCGCTGCTGTGCACGTTCGCGACGGGCGCGGTGCCCACCCGCCTCGCGCCGGACCTGCTGCTCATGGGCCTGCGGACCCAGCTCGGCACGCGGCGCATGCGGCGCCACGCCTTCCTCCGCATGGTGCTGGCGCCCGAGGAGCTGGCCCACGCCGACAAGGACGCGTTGGCGGAACAGCTCGCGGAGCTGTTCGACCATGACCTCGCGGACCAGCCACCCGTGGCGATGCGCCAGTTCCGGGCCATGCGGAGCGCGGACGCGACCCCGTTCCTCCCGGGGCTGGCGGGCCTGCCAACCCTGGTCGTGAGCGCCACGCACGATCCCATCGCGCCCCCCACCGCCGGGCAAGCCCTGGCGGCGGGAATCCCTGGCGCCCGCTTCGTGGAGCTTCCCCATGCCTCGCACGGCGTGCCCCTGCGCTTCCCGGACCGCGTCAACGCGCTCCTGAAGGAGCACCTGGACGCCGCCGAGAGCTAGGGATTCCTCACGGGGGGGCACGGCCGGTCGAAGTACAGCGTGTGTCCCAGGGCAGCCATCCTTCCAGGCAAGGGATCGCCGGCCGCGTACCGGAAGATGGCGCCGCTGCCCTAAGTTCCCGCCGTCCTCCCCGCCGCGCCCCAGCCCCCATGAGCCAAGACGTCACGCCCCCTGTCTCCGTGAAACACGGTCCGCTCGGACCGCTCGTGCTGTGTCTTTCGGGTGGGGGTTACCGCGCGGCGGCGTTCCACCTGGGGACGCTGCGGTTCCTCGACACCGCTGGACTTCTGTCCGATGTCGTGGGCCTGTCCACGGTGTCCGGTGGCACGCTCACGGGACTGGCGTGGGTGGTGAGCCAGCTGGACGGCAAGCCGTTCAAGGCGTTTCACGAGACGTTCTCCGCGTACCTGCTGCGGACGAATGTGATTGCGGAGGCCCTGACCCGGCTCACCTCGAACCGCGACCACGGCAGCCATGCGTGGGCCAGCCTCATCCGGTCCGCCGCGGACGTCTACGCCCGGCCCGACTTCCTGGGCGACCGGCGCTTCGGTGAGGTCCTGGACGCGGGTGGGCTCCAATTCCAGGAGGCCATCTTCAACACCACCGAGTTCCACACCGGCCTGGACTTCCGCTTCCGGCGCAGCAACAACCCGCTCACCGTCCTGGGCAACAACGGCTACCGGATGCCGCGCCCGGTGGCCAGCCACGTTCGGCTGGCGGACATCGCCGCCGCGTCATCGTGCTTCCCGGGCGGCTTCGAACCGCTGGTGTTCCCGCAGCAGTTCCACTGGCCCCAGGGCTATCCGCTCGACACCGCGCTGGCGGCCCTGGGCCCGGGCTTCCAGAGCGGCCTGCCGCTGATGGACGGCGGCATCTACGACAACCAGGGCATCGACAGCCTGCTGCTCGCGTTCAACCGGACGGATCCGCCGCCCACGCTGCTCATCTCCGACGTCAGCGTCCAGAGCCCGGAGATGTACAACGTTCCGGAGAACCCGACGAAGCGCGGCTGGGTGACGCTGAACGGCGTCTCCTGGTTGGCCTACGGCCTCTTCTTCCTCACCCTGCTCTCCGCCGCCATCCTCGTGTGGCGCGGGTTCGAGACCGCGCGCGAGGGCAACTGGGAGCCCAGGGACTATTTCCTCTACCTCATCCCCGGCGTGTTGACGGCGTCGGTGGCGACGGCGCTGGTCTGGGTGCGTGCGCGACTGACGGATGTCGTCACGCTGGTGAAGCGGCAGATGGATCTGGACGTCTGGCCGTCGTTCAAGAAGCTCACCGTGCCGGAGTTCGCGCAGATGCTGGTGCTCCGCGCGACGTCGCTGCTGGCGCTGACGTCCAAGGTGTTCATGAAGCGGGTGCGCGGACTCGTGTTCGGTCAGGTGTATGGAGATTCGCGATTCAAGGACCGGCGCATCTCCAACCTCATCTCCGCGTTCACGGTGGACCGGCCCAACCTGTTCGCGAAGCACCCGTGGCTCAAGCCCGGTGCGCACCTGGTGGCCGTGGGCACGCAGGCATGTCAGATGCCCACCACGCTCTGGTTCACGGACGCGGGCCAGTTCACCACCGTGGAGAGCGCGGGCGCGGCCACCATCTGCTACGTGCTCCTGCGCCACATCGTGGAGCACCACGCCGGGCAGTACGAAGCGCCGGGCCAGCCGTTGAATGCGCTGTACCAGCGCCTGCGTCAGGAATGGGCGGTGCTCAATCAGGCCGGCGCTCCATCGCGGGAGCGACAGGCCGTGGCGGCCTAGCGCCCCGGGGACTGGCGGACGCCTCGGGTTTCGCGTGCATCGGGAGATGCCATGAGTAGGATTCTGGCAGCCCCAGCCCGGAGACCCGATGGCATCCCCCACCGATACGCAGGACCCGTACGAGCGCATCTACCGCGTCTGCGAACAGGTGCCCTCCGGACAGGTGGCCACCTACGGAGACATCGCCACCATCGTCGGCGGGGCCTGTGATGCGCGCACCGTGGGCCACGCGATGGCGGCGCTGGGGTCGCGCGCGGCGACCGTGCCGTGGCAGCGCATCATCAACCGCACGGGCGGCATCAGCACCTCCGGCCACCGCCAGCGCGAGCTGCTGGAGGCGGAGGGCGTCGCCTTCGACGCCGCGGGCCACGTGCGCATGGACGCGCACCACTGGAAGGGCCCGAGCGAGGCCTGGGCACGCGCCCACGGCTTCAACGTGCTGCCGCCCCAGGACGCGCCCGCACCCGACGCGCAGCTCAAGCTCTTCTAGGGCCCACGGAGCGTCCGGGCGACCGGGCACGAGGGGAAAGCGCTCGGCGGCCCGTCTGCTTTTCAGCGCGGAATAAAGGCGGCAGCCTCAGGTCCTCGCCCACTGCTTGGACCTCCGAAGAATGTCCTCTCCCCTGCTCCGCTGGGGCCTCGTGCTCCTGGTTTGTCTGCTGGCACCCGTCGGGTTCGCGAAGGAAACCAAGGTCCGCAGGGCCAAGGCGAAGGCACCGAAACTGGTGCGGATCCACAGCGGCCACCGGCTCCATCGCGACGCAGCGGCCGCCTTCGAGCGCATGGCGGCGGAGGCGCGCACTGCCGGTCAGTCCCTGCTCGTCACGAGCGGGTGGCGTTCGTATCAGCAGCAGCGCTTCTTGTGGCGCCGCTACCGCCAGGGCCTGGGGCCCAAGGCCGCGCGGCCGGGCCGCTCCAATCACAACCGGGGGCTCGCGGTGGACCTGGTGGTGGGCAGCGAGGAGGCGTCCCCCACGTATGACTGGCTCGCGGGCAACGCGTGCCGCTTCGGCTTCCGTCGCACCGTGGCGTCGGAGCCGTGGCACTGGGAGTACCGGCCGAAGAGCACCTCCGCGCCCCAGGACGGCGAGGACTGCATGGGCCGCCCCCTGGACGTGGAGCCACCCGCCGTGGTCCGCCAGGACGCGAGCTAGGCCATGTGCGGCGGCAGCTCCACGATGAATTTCGCGCCGTGCCCCGGCTCACTCTCGACGTGGATGCTTCCGCCGTGGGCCTCGACGATGCGTCGTGTGATGAAGAGCCCCAGCCCGAGCCCTCCGTAGTTGAGGGAGGCGGCGCGCTCGAAGCGCTCGAAGATGCGGGCCTGGGACTCGAAGGGGATGCCCATGCCGTGATCCTCGACGATGAGCCGCGCCCTGCCCGCGTGCTTCGCGACCTCCATCCGGATGGGACGGCCCGCGCCATACTTCATCGCGTTGGTCAGCAGGTTGAGCATCACCTGCTCCATCCGCAGGCGATCCCAGCGGCCCCAGACCGGCTCGGGGGCCACCAGCTCGAACTCGCAGCCCGCCTTCTGGAGCAGCTCCGCGACATGGCCCGCCATGTGCCGGGCGACCGTCACCAGGTCGATCTCCTCCATGCGCAGGTCGAGCCGCTTCTCATGGACGCGTGAGACGTCGAGCAGGTGGTCCGCCAGATTCGACAAGCGTTGGAGCTGATCCTGGAAGACCTCCAGCATCCGCGTCACCCGCTCCGTGGACAGGGGCTGCGCCCCCATGAGCAGCACGGACTCCATCTGCTGGACCCGCAGCCGCATGGACGTCAGCGGTGTCTTCAGCTCATGAGAGGCAATGGACAGGAATTCGTCCCGCGCGCGGATGGACTCCTGCGCCGAGCAATAGAGCTGCGCATTGTCGATGGCGAACGCCGCCCGGCGCCCGAGTTCCTCCGTCAACGTCAGCTCCTCCGGCGCATACGTGCGCCCCGGTTCGGGAGAGAGCAGATACAGCACGCCCAGGGTGCGGCCTCGCGCCTGTAGGGGCACCCCGAGCGAGGGCCGGTCCTGGAGCGATCTCAGCTCCTCCGACAGCGCTTCGGGAGCCCACAGGCCCTGTGACGCTTCGGACAGCTCCGATTCTCCCGTGGCCAGCACCCGCGCCGGACCGTGACGTGCGTCCGGATCCGGCGGGTGACGTCGCAGGAACTCCCGCACGCTCGCGGCACGGGCCGGCGAACGGTCCGCCACCGCCACTGGCCGCAGGCCCACGCCGTCCGTCCGCACGAAGAAGACACACAGCTCCGCCAACAGCGGCACGGCCAGCTCGGCGACGCGCTGGAGCGTGGTTTCAGGGTCGAGCGAGGCCACCAGCTCGCGGCTCGCCTCGGCCAGGAATCGTTGGGACAGCTCCATCCGCTTGCGCGGGGTGATGTCGGTGGCGATTCCACAGAGCGCGTAGGCCACCCCATTGGTGTCGAGCAGCGGGAACTTCTGCGTGAGGTGGACGTGGAGCCCATCGTCGTGCAGGAGCCGCTCCTCCCGCTGCACGGGGACCCGGCTCTGGAAGATGTCCCGGTTGGCCTCGTGCAGCGTCTCCGCGATGTCCCGGGGAAAGACGTCGAAGACCGTCTTGCCAGCGACCTGTCGCCGGGTGCGGTGGAAGAGCCGCTCCCACTCGCGATTCACGAACAGGAAGCGCTCCTGCGTATCCAGGAGGAAGAACACGGTCGGCGCGTTGTCCAGGATGGCGCGCAGCCGCTGCTCGCTCTCCTGCAACGCCTCCGCTGTTCGCTTCCGCTCGGTCACGTCGGTCAGCACCGCGAGCGAACGGACCATCTGGCCGGAGGCGTCCCGCTCCACGATGGCGGACAAGAGGACGTCGATGACCTCCCCGCTCTTCTTCACGAGCTGGTACGGCACGTCCTTGCACACCCCTGTTTTGTAGTATTCGGGCAGGACGACCTCGCGGGCGTACCGCTGGGACTCTGGCGTGAGGAACTCCACCGATTCTCGCCCGAGCACCTCCTCGCGCTCGTAGCCCATCGTGCTCAACCAGTAATCGCTGACGCTGATGAGCCGCCCTCGAGGGTCGATGGATTGCATCATCACGGGCGTGCTGTTGTAGAGCGACCGGTACTTCTCGGCGCCCTCGCGCGCCGCGTCCTCCGCCCGCTTGACGTCGGTGATGTCACTGACGACGGAGACGCCGCCGCGCACCCGGCCGGCCTCGTCACGAATCGGGCTGGCGCTGACATGCAGCCAGGTCCCCGCCGGCCTCGCGGCGTTGCGCAGGAATACCTCCGCGCGGGTGACGCTCTCACCCCGGAGGGCCCGGCTCATGGGCAGGCGCTCGGGTGGATAGAGCGTGACCTGGTCCGACAGGTAGAGCCCGTAGTGCACCGGCCACCGGCTGACAGGCTCGTCGGTGAGCCCCATGCCCAGGATGCGCTCCCCCCTCGGGTTGATGAGCACGAGGCGCTCGTGCTCGTCCGCCACCAGCATCCCCTCGCCTATGCTGGAGAGCACGGCATCGAGGAGGCTGCCGTGCCCTGGCGGCGCGGCTCGCTGGGGCGGATACGCTGGGCTGTCGTGCGGGCGGGCCATGGGACGCGTGAAGGGGGCGGACTCTTCCCTCTTCAACGATGGGGGCTCGCCCGCCCATGTGCCAGACGTCGCCTCCCTCTCTGCGAAGCGGCGGCCGGGCATCCAAGGGCCGCCATCGGACAGACACTGTCACCCCACTCTTTTCTCACGGGTTGGACAAGGAATCCCTGCTGACGACTAAGATTCACGCCCGTGAATCCTTTCACGATGGTGCACCTGACACTCAGCGGAGCGTTCACCATGCTCGCGCTGGTGCATTTCGCCACCTGGGTGGCGGTGCGTTCGCAGCGCGTCCAGCTGTGGCTGGCGTGCGGCTTCCTGGGTTTCGCGGTCATCAGCATCACGGCGGGCATGACCCGCGAAGAGGCGACGGCGACGCTCACGGACACACGCCCGTGGCTGTTGCTGGGAGCGCTCACTTCGATTCCGCTGCCCTACGTCCTGCTGCGTGTCGTCTGGTCGCTGCTGGACCTGCCACTCACTCGCTGGCGGCGGGTGATGCTGGGAGTGGCGGTCGCGCTGGGCGCGGTGCGGGTGCTGGCCGTCGGGGTCGCCCTGTACGCGGCGCCCGTGGAGGGGCAGACCGCGGAGCAACTGGCGCGTGAGACCGCGAGCCTGGGGCTGCCCTTGTTCTGGCTGCTGGCGGCGGGCGTGGGCGCGACCTGGACCTTCGAAGCGGCGCGGCTGCTGAAGCGGCGGGGCGCGATGGCCGTGGCCGTGCTCGCCGCCGCGCTCTGTGCGCTGGCGCTCCTGCTGCGTGAGCTCGCGGTGGACCTCGGGTGGGTGGACGGGTTCCACGTGCTCCCGCTGGTGGGGCTGCCGTTCCTTCTGCTGTCGTCCACGGCGCTGGCCATCCTGACGGCGCGCTCGTTGCGCGGCGCGGACCTGGGAACGGGCATCCACCGCTACCGGCGGCTCTCACGGCTGGGACGTGGCGGCATGGGCGAGGTGTGGCTCGCGCTCCGGACCGGCCGCGCGGGCTTCCACCGGCTGGTCGTCCTCAAGCGGATGCTGGACGACGAGGCCGGGGAGGAGGTGGAGGCCGCGGAGGTCCGGGTGCGGCGCTTCATCGGCGAGGCGCGCACCTCCGCACGCCTGCACCACCCGAACATCGTCTCCGTCCACGACCTGGGGCAGGTGGACGGCGCGTGGTTCATCGTCATGGAGTACCTGAGCGGCGTGAACGTGCTGGAGCTCGTCCAACGCGCCACGACGGCCGGGGCGCTGCCGCTGGAGGTGATCATCGAGCTCTGTCAGCAGGCGCTGCGCGGGCTGGCCTACTCCCACGAACAGGGCGTCACGCACCGGGACATCAGCACGGACAACCTGGTCGTCTCCTTCGACGGTGTCGTGAAGGTGGTGGACTTCGGCATCGCCCAGAGGACCGGTGCGCTCCCGGAGCAGCGCACCGGCCGGGCGTCGCCAGTCCCCGGCGACGACCGCCTCACCCAGGAGGGCGGCATCATCGGGAAGCTGGCGTACATGCCTCCCGAACGGATGGAGGGCGCCGAGGCGACCCCCTCCGGAGACCTGTTCGCGTTCGGCTGCGTCCTCTTGGAGCTGCTCACGGGCAATCTGTCGCGGGTGATGCCTCCGGCCCCGGAGCAGGCGAAGGCCGTGGAGCGGGCGGACGCACTCGAAGCCTCACGGGTGCTCCGAGGAGTCCTGGAGGTGGCGCTCCATCCGGACCCGGCGCACCGCTTCGCGAACGCCAATGCCTTTCACCAGGCGCTGGAGCCGGCGCGCCAGGCGTTGCCAGCGGTGGACCTGGCCGGCTGGCTGCGCTCACGGTTCCCGGAGCGCTGGGCCCGTGAGCAGCGATTGCTGACACTGAGCGACCCTACTCCCGCGGAGGTGGAGGCCTTGCTTCGAGGGCCACCGCCGTCCGTGGCGGCGACCCTCGTCGCGAACACGCTCGAAATCGATTCGACCACCGAAGTGCTCGCGCCCAGGCCCGCGGCCGGTGACGCGCCCCTGCCGCTTCGACCCAGGCGCTGAGGCTCACTGGAGAGCTTCGAGCAGGGCCGCCTGGAGCGCCTTCCGGTTCTCAGGGAAGCGCTGGTTGGGATAGGGCCGCGCTCCGCTCAGGATGTCTTCGTACTGCTGGTACATGGGGTCGGAGCGTGCGGGCTCCTGCTGATAGAAGGCGCGGTTGGCCTGGAGCAGGTAGCGGGGCCGGGTTCCCTGGGGGGCGTCCGCACTGAAGGCGATGAGGCTGCGCGTTCCGGGGTCCTGCATGAACGACGTGAACGTCCGGGCGTCCTCCGCGCACGTCCCGGTGCAGTTCGCGTTGAGCACCAGCGCATCCACGAAGACCGCCGGCGCGGAGCCCGCGCCCAGCGGGACCGAGATGACCTCCGGGAGCGGCATGGAGGGCTGCGACTGGAGGATGTAGAAGAGGCGCTCGGTGTAGCCCATGAAGCCGTTGGCCTGCTCCTGGGCGAAAGCCACCTCCGCCACCGTGTTGTCCGCGTAGCTGCCATCCAGGCAAGGATTGACGCCCGCTTCGAGCGAGCAGCTGTCGACGACGTCCGCGAACGCGTTCAGCGCCGGTGCGTCGAGCGGCAGCGAGATGGCGCTCGCGAGCGCATCCCCCGGGTGCGTGTCCGCCCAGGCATCGATGTACGAGGAAGGCAGCGTCCAGCTCCCGTCGAAGTTCGCCGCCAGCGGGCGCTTGCCGGGAGAGGCCTCGCGGAGGATTCGCGCGAGCGAGGCGCTGTCCGTCGCGGACCGGATGTTCGGGGTCCGCGAGTAGACGACGTAGGTGCACAGGTAGGTGGGCACGCCGTAGTTCTCACCGCCAATGCGGACGGCCTCCTCCGCCGCGGAGTGCATGACGCCCGCGTCCAGCGCGACCGGCTGGATCCACTTCTTCTCCGCGAGCGAGCCGAGGATCAGCGTGTCCACCTCCACCACCTGGGCGGCCCCGGTCCCCGTGCCGAGCAGCTGGTTCAGCGTCCCGCCCTCATCCAGGTCATAGACATCCAGGTTGGCGTCGAAGACGACGTCCAGGTCGATGTCCGGATGGGCCGCTTCGAAGTCGGACTCCAGCCGCTGCTCCAGGCTGGCGAAGCTGTCCCCCGCGGAGTCGGGGATGTACGGGAACAGCACCGCCTTCAGCGGACGCTTGGGAGTGGGGTCGGGATCGGACGACTCCGAGCAGGCGCTCAGGACCAGGACGGCGGGGCAGATCAGGGCTCTCCAACGCATTGCAGGTGACCTCTTTGAAGGGACGCCCGCTGGCGCGCGAGCGGTCCGGGGCGGGATGATGGCCGGGTGATGCGCGATTCGAAACGTAGGAAGAGGCGAGACGCGTGACGACCGACCAGGCACCGTCGCAGCCCGGGGACTCCTTGCGTGGAGCCCTGGCCCGCTGGAGCGGTCATCTGCTCCTGTTCCTCACCCTCGTCGGACTGGGGCTTTCCGCCGCGATCTGGCGGCGCTTCGACAGCGCGCTCGTCCTGGCGGTCCTGGCCGGCATCATGGGTCAGGGCCTTGCCCACCAGTGGCCAGGCCTCCTGGCCGCGCGCGCCGACCTGTTGCTCCGCCGGGCGTACCAGGCCGCTGATCAGAAGAATCTGAAGCGCGCGCTACGGCTCGCGCACGCTGCCTGGACCCGCGCGCCCCAGGGGACCCAGACCCAAGCGGATTCGCTGGCCATGATGGCTTATGTGCGCGTCCGCCAGGCTCACGGCGCCGAGGCGCTGCGGGTTCTTTCCCACGTCCCAGAGGACTTCGTTCCCCCGTCCTCCTCACGCGCGGAGGCCTACCTGCTCACGGGAGAAACGGCGCTCGCGCTCAAGTGGGCGGAGGATGCGCACGCACAACGCCCGGATCCCCACGCACTGCATCTGCGGGTCAAAGCGTTGCTCCATCTGCGCCGCCTGGATGAAGCACGGGAACTGCTGGTCGATGCGACCCAGGAGCAGGTGTGCATGGACGCCTTCCACGAGTTCCAGCGCGCGGCGCTCGAAGCGGGCCGGCTCGAGGATGCTGTTGTCCTGGGCCAGCGTGGATACGAGCAGCAGGCGTATCCGTTGGGTGCGTGGCTGCTGGCCCGGACGTTCGAGGCGATGGGACAGCCCGCGGACGCGGCATTGTGGCAGGAGCGCGCCACGAAGGCGGGGTTCACCGACAAGCATGCACTGCCTCTCACCGAGAAGGAGCCGCTCAATCCCCTGGAGCTCGATGTCACGCCTGGAGCCCGGCAGTCCCGAACATGGATCGTGACGCATTGGGCGCTTGCGACGCTCGCGGGCTACGTGCTCGGCGGACTCTTCGTTGAGGTTCCGTACAGCTACCTCTTCGTCACCGCCCCCGAGCCCCTCGGCAGCGGATCCGCCCTCGTCCACGGTTTGCTTTTCGGAGCCGTGCTTGGGCTCGCCCAGTGGCTCGTCCTCCGCCACCAGGTGCCCGACACCCGACTGTGGATACCTGTCACCGCGCTCGGCCTGGGCATCGGGCGGTGGGCGATGCACCAGCTCACTGCCTTCCTGCCCCCCACGCACCTGTCGGGTTCCCACACCATCACCCTCGTGCAGTACGTGATGCTGACAGGAGCACTGATGGCGGGCTTCCAGGTGTGCCTGCTGGGACGCTGGTTCTCGAAAGCAGGGGTCTGGCCGCTCGCGCCGCTCCTGGGTGGAACGCTGGGGTTGAGGATCGCGAGCGGCCTGTGGCGGAGGGTGTCCTACGCCTACGAGCCATCTTTCATGATGTATGTGCCAGAGGTCCTCATCAACAACGCGATGCAGGGACTGCTGATCGGCATCGCGGAGGGATGGCTCCTCTCCTGGCTCCTCCAGGAGCGCTCGCGGAGGTTTCCACTGCCCGTGGCGAAGCTCTTCCTGTTGGAGCCGCCTCACCAGCCGGTCGCGTTCCGGCCTCCCGTCCTCGACGCGCACACGCTGCCGGAGAGCCTGCCTCTCTTTCCAATGCGAGACGGAGTGCTCCTTCCGGGCCAGGTCCTGACCGTCGCTCCTGCCCCCATGAAATCGGTGGAGGCCTTCAATGCAGCGCTCACGGGCAACCGTCTCATCGTCGTCGTCACCCAGCGGGACGAGAGAGTGGAGGAGCCCGCCTTCGAGGATCTGCCCACCGTGGGCGTGCTCGCGTTCGCGTATCCGTTCCAGGCACCGGACGGGAGCACCCAGACGGCGATCCATGGGCTGGCGCGCGTGCGGTTGGAAGCGCCCGTCCCGCATGCGACGCACCTGCGGGTGCGTGCGCGCCCCTTCGAGGAGCCGCTGCCCCGGAACGCCCAGGCCATGCTCGATGTCCTGCGCAGGCACTATCACGCGTTTCTGCGAGCGGAGCCCGGACCGCTTCAGCGCCGATGGATGTTCCTCACCCTCGAGGATCCGAGGCTCCTCGCGGACTTCATCGCGAGCAACCTCGCCGCCCCGGTGACCGAGCACCAGGCGATCCTGGAGGAGGCGGATCCGGACGCCAGGACCCGCCTCGTGCTCGCCCTGGTGGAGCGCGCGAGCAGGGGGCAAGCGCAGCCGTCGGCCTAACGCGCGAGGAACGCGCGCATCTCGGAGACGACCTCCGCCTGTCGCGGGAGCCAGAGGTAGTGACCCGCGCCCTGGAGCGTCACGATCTTCCAGTTCGGCAGGCTCTTGAGCAGGGCTTCCTGGTCGGCCTCGTGCTGACGCAGCTCCGGAAGGAAGACCCGGGCCCGCTCGCGCAGGTCGGCGGGGACGTTCTCCGCCTGGGACAGGTACGCCACCCAGCCCGCGAAGGCCTGGTCGTCGGAGATGGCCAGCACCGGGCCCTTCAGCTTCGCGTAGTCCGGCAAGGCCGCGCCCCGGATGCACTGCTCCGTTGCCTCCGGCAAGCGGCGGTAGCGCAGGTACGCGCCCGTGCCCGCGTCGAATTCATACGCCTGATCAATCTCATGCGGCGGGAACGGGCCGCCCAGGTCGCGCGCCAGCAGCGCCGTCACCGCCTCACGTGACGGCTGCCCGTCGAGCACGGTGAACGGCAGCGGCGGCAGCGGACCGGGCTTCAGGAACTCGGCGATCTCTCCCTTGTTGTCCGTCGCGTCCAGGAAGATGAGCGCCTCCACTCGCTCCGGATGGTTCAGCCCCATCCAGTTCAGCTCATCCCCCGCGAGCGAATGCCCCGCGAGCGTCGCCTTCGCGAGCCCCAGGCCCTCCATCGCGGCCAGCACGTCATGCCCCAACGTCGCGCTGTCGTAGCCGGTGGCCGGCCAGCTCGACGCGCCGAAGCCGCGCCGGGTGAAGGCGTAGACGTGGTGCGTGGCGATGAACTCCGGCGCCAGCACGTCGAAGACGTGGGCCGTGCTCCCCACGCCCGCCAGGAACACCAGCGCCGGCCCCTTGCCGCCGTAGTCGAGCACCTCCAGCTCGACCTCCGGGGCCACCCGCACCCGGCCCACCTGGTGCAGTGGGTCCGCCGTGCCGCCGGGCGGCGGTGACGGCGTGGTCGCACAAGCGGAGATCAACAGCACCCACGACAGACGAAGCCAGGACGTTCGCATGGGCGGAAACCTTTGCATGGTCCCCCGCGACAACGAAACGGACTCAAGTCTGAGAATCACGCTTGGCTTCAGCGTAATTTTCCAACCCTCGCTGAATCCCCCTTGGAGACAGATGATTCGCTCGAACTGGATGACGTGGTTCCCTGCCCTGCGGGTGTCCGCGGGCCTGATGCTGGCCGCGTGCGGCGGCCCGGAGGTGGAGACTCCCGGGCCGGGCGTGTCTGCCATTGGCACGATGGAGGGTGAAGCAAACTCGCCCATCTACGACCGGGCGCGCGCGTACGCCGCCGCCAATCCCAAGCGCGACGGTGGTTCGTGGAACCAGTGGTGCGGTTCGCTGATGGTCCGCTTCGGGCAGCTTCCGGACTCCGCCGTGCGTCCCACGGCCATCGAGGCCTACCGCGCTTCGCGCATCGTCTCCACGGACGCGTCCAAGGCGCTGACGGGGGCCTTCCACTGGTGGGACATCGGCTCCGCGGGCCACGTGGGCGCGGACCTGAACGGCGGCGGCGGCACGGTGTTCATGGCCACGTACAACCTCTCCCAGTCGTGGGGGGATGCGATTGGCGTCAACAGCGTCTCCGGCTACTCGTCGAAGACGGGCGCGCGCTACCTGGGCTGGTCCATGGACTACGCGGGCGGGAAGATCGCCGGCGGTGGCCAGTCACCGGGCGGCGGTTCGAGCAGCCTGCCGCAGACGACCACCGAGTTCGACGGCATCCCGGGTGAAATCTATTACAAGCGCATCCAGACGGTGGGCCAGCGCGACTACGGCTACACGGGCCCCATCGACGGCGTGACGGGGCCGAACACGGAGAAGCTCCGCGTGCGCATCACCGCGCGCGAACTGAACCGGCGCGGCGGCCCCCGCACCTCCTCCGAGGACGATGGCATCCCTGGCTCCATCTACTGGACCCGCGTGCAGACGGTGGGCCGGTCCTTCGGGTACACCGGCCCCATCGACGGCCTCCCCGGCGCGAACACGTACAAGGCCGAGCACAAGATCTGCGCGTACGCCGTGAACCGCGCGTTCTGACCTCGCACGGTGGCCCACCGCGCGGTGCGTGATCCGCGCCGTGGAAAGCCTTGCCTCCTCTTCTCCCCGGTCGCCATTCGCGACGGCCTCGGGGTAGCCTGCGGGCCTCTCACGGAAGAGGGGGCCCATGCGCGTCGTACCGTCCGTCCTGGAATCCGTCACCGTTCACGCCGAGGGCGCGCTGTGCACTCGCGCGTTCGTGCTCTCGCCCGAGAACGGACACCTGCCCGGTCAGGTCCGCGTCGACGGCCTGCCGCTGTCCCTGCGCACGGGTTCGCTGCGCGCCCGGGTGGTGGAGGGGCCGCCGGACCTCCTCGTCCGCGACCTCAAGCCGACGTTCGATGTGCGGATGCCACCGGAGTCGGAGCTGCCCGCGGAACAGCACGCGCTCGAAGCGGCGGAGGCCGCGCTGGCGGCCGTGCATGGCCGGCTGGAGCGGGTTCGCGCTGAAATCACGGCGCTCCGCGGCCTGACTCCCGCCTGGCCGGCCCCGCGCAAGGGTCACCCCCCGCGCGAGGCACCGCTGGCCTCGATGATGTCCCTCACGGGCTTCGTGGACGCGGAGCTGGCGGAGCTGCAGGCCCAGGAGCTGGACCTGGCTCGCCAGCACCGCGACGCCACGAACGAGCTGGAGCTGCGCCGCCGCCGCGTCCAGGAGCTGTCCTCCGCGCGGAGCGTGGACCGGGCCCGGCTGTTCCGCGCGGCGCTGCTGACGCTGTCCGGCCCCATCGCCGCGAACGCGGACGCGCGGCTGGTGCTGGAGTACGCGGTGGCCGGCGCGCGCTGGGTGCCCACCTATGACCTGCGCCTTCCACGCACGCTGGAGGAAGGCACGCTGCGCATGCGCGCCGCGGTCGTCCAGCGGACCGGCGAGGACTGGACGGGGGTGCGGCTGGCGGTCTCCACCGCGAGCCTGGAGCGGCGCGCGGAGGTGCCAGAGCTGAAGTCACTGCGCATCGGACGCAGCCAGCCGGCCCCCGCGCGCTCGGGGTGGCGTGAGCCCGCGCCGGGCCTGGAGGAGCTGTTCGCGGGCTACGACGCCCTGCACGTCGCCCGCCCGGAGCCGGTCCTCCCCAAGCCTCAACCGTCGCCCATGCCCGCGCCGCTCAGGAACGAAGGCGCCTACGAGCAGGAAAAGCTCTACAAGGAGTCGGCCTCGTTCGGAGGAGCACCCGGAGCGCCGCCCAGCATGTCCGCGCCTCCTCCGCCGGCGCCCATGGCGCCGGCACCGAAGTCCTCGGGGGCCTTGCTGGGAGCGGTTCGTCCCTCGGCGTCCCGCCGCAGCGACACCGGCGCCATCCCGGAACAGAACATGCCCGCGTCCCGCGGCGGTGGCGGTGGCGGCATGGACCGCTTGCGCAGCAAGAAGCGCGCGGTCGTGGAGGACGACCTCGACGACGCCCCGATGGCGGACCTGTCGATGGATGAAGAAGAGGGCGGCGCTGGCGATGCGCTCCGGAGCGCGGCGGGCCTGGAGCCGGCGGACCGTCTGTTCGACTACGACTCGCTGACGCTGGCCTCCGCGGCCTCCCAGGCGCAGCGCGGCCGGTTGCGTCCCCGCTCCGCGCTCGTCTCCCAGGCGATGCTGTCCATCACGTCGGTGAGCGTGCAGGTGGAGGTGGTGCGCCTGGAGGCCCAGGCCTTCGTCATCGCCGAGTCCGTGAACAGCGTGGCGCCCCCCACCTGGGCCGTGCCACCGCACGACTCCGCCCGTCACTTCGATGCGCGCTTCGACGCGGACGCCGTCGCGGACGTGCCCTCCGATGGCGCGTGGCACACCGTGCCCATGCTGACGGTGCCCCTGGAGCTCAAGGCCGAGTACGTGTGCGTGCCCTCCGTGGAGCCGCGCGTCTTCCGCACGGTGCGCCTGGACAACGCCTCGCCGCATCCGCTGCTCGCGGGGCCGGTGGACGTGACGCTCGGCGACGAGTTCCTGATGACGTCGCCCATGCCCACGCTGGGGCCGGGCGAGACGCAGCGGCTGGGATTGGGCGTGGAGGAGGCGCTCCAGGTGGCGCGCAACACCCGCTTCGACGAGGCCTCGGGCGGCATGTTCGGCAACAGCACGGTGCTCACGCACCATGTCTCCGTGGAGGTGGCCAACCACCTCTCCCGCGCCGCGAGCATCGCCATCTCCGAGCGGATCAGCGCGGTCCCTGAATCCCAGAAGGACGTCAAGGTGGAGGAGGCGGAGGTGGCGCCGCCCTGGCAGAAGCCCACGCCGCTGCCGGGTGAAGAAGCGGTGGAGGGCGAGCGGGTGTGGCGCGTGAGCGTCCCCGCTGGAGAGAAGCGTTCGATGAAGGCGACGTGGGTCGTGAAGCTGCCCGCCAGCAAGATGCTGAACGGCGGGAACCGGAGGACGTGATGCGCACTTCCATTCTGTTGCCCCTGATCAAGGTGACGGTCCTGGAGGACCGGGCGCTCGTCGAGCGCAGCGGCACGGTGACGCTGCCCCCAGGGCCCTGCCGTCTCGTGGTGGACGGGCTGCCGGCGGTGGCGGTGGACCGCTCGCTCCAGGCGAAGCTCACCGGCGGCATGGTGACCCAGGCCAGCCTGCGCCGCTCCATGCGCGCGGTGCTGCCCGAAGCGCTGCGCGAGCACCACTCGGAGCTGGCCCGCCGCGCCTTCGAACGCGAGCAGGTGCTGGCACGCGCCCAGGCGGAGGTGCGGCGCCTGGAGGCGAGGCACGGCCTGCTGGAGACCGCGCGCCGGGACATCCTCCGCGCCATCTCCGAGCGCACCGGCGCGGGCGAGGCGGATCCAGCGAAATGGAAGGAACAGCTCGCGACGGTCCGCCAGGAGCAGACCGCGGCCGACGATCAACTGAGGCAGTCCCGCCGTGAGCTGGGGCGCCTGGAGCGGCAGCACATCCAGGAGAGCCGCGACGTGCTGTCCCGCACGGAAGCGCCGGAGCCCAGGCTGGACGTGCGCGCCGAGCTGGACGTGAGCCACGCCGCGGGCGGTGAAGCGACGTTGACGCTCAGCTACCTGGTGCCGTGCGCCGCATGGCGGCCGGCCTACCGCGCGGTGCTGGGGCTCGCTGAGGCGGCGTCCTCGGTGAAGTTGGAGTGTGAAGCCGTGGTCTGGCAGAACACCGGCGAGGCGTGGAAGGACGTGACGCTGGCCTTCTCCACGGCGCGGCCCACGCTGGGCGCCACGCCGCCCCGGCTCACGGAGGACTGGCTCTCCCTGCGGGAGAAGACGTCGCGCGAGAAGCAGGTGGTGGACGTCTCCATGCGCGAGGAGTCCCTCCAGGAGACGGGCGAGGCGGGAACGACGAAGGCAGCGGACGCGCTGCCCGGCATGGACGACGGCGGCGAAGCGGTGACGCTGTCCGCGCCGCACAAGACCACGGTGCCGTCGGACGGCGAGGCGCACCGCGTGGCGCTGTTCGCGTTCACGTCGCCCGCCACGTCGGAGCTGGTGGCCTGCCCGGAGCAGTCACCGCTGGTGCACCGCGTGGCGAAGTTCGACAACACGGGGCCGGCGGTGTTGCTCGCGGGGCCGGTGGACCTGGTGCGCGCCAACGGCTACGTGGGCCGCGCGCAGCTCAAGTTCGCGGGCCGGGGCGAGCGCGTGAAGCTGGGCTTCGGCAGCGAGGACTCGCTGCGTGTGTCGCGGCAGGTGGACGTGGGCGAGGAGGTCGCCCGTATCACCGGCCGGCGCACGCGCACGCAGAAGGTGAAGCTGTTCGTCTCCAACATGGGCGCGAAGCCCGCGGCGCTCGCGGTGGAGGAGCGCATGCCGGTGTCGGAGGTGGAGGCCGTGGAGGTGGCGCTGCTCAAGGACGCCACGAAGCCCGCGCCCAGCAAGGTGAGTGACGAGGGCATCGTGCGCTTCGAGCTGAGCGTGCCGCCGCGCTCCCGTCAGACGGTGGCCTTCGGCTTCACGGTGGCCCGCGCCGCGAAGGTCGCGGGCCTGTAGGGAATCACCACGCCATGCCCTTCGCGACAAAGTCCGGCCGCCGCATCTACTACGAGGTCCAGGGCCACGGCCCTCCCCTGCTGCTCCTGCACGGCCTGCTCCAGTTGGGCTCGCACTGGTCGCTCAAGGGGTACCTGCCCGCGCTGACGGATGCGTACACGGTGGTGACGTTCGACTCGCTGGGGCACGGCCAGAGCGACACGCCGCACGACCTGGCGGCCTACGCGCTGAAGCATCGCGTGGAGGACGCGCTGTCGGTGCTCGACACGCTCTCCATCGACCGGGCGCAGGCGTGGGGCTACTCGATGGGCGGCTGGACGGTGTGCGGCCTGGCGTCCTTCGCGCCGGAGCGGCTGGCGTCCTACGTGGTGGGCGGCTGGGATCCGGTGGTGGGCCTGCCCTTGGCCTACGCGGCCCTGGAGAAACAGCTCAAGCCCGGCACGACCGTGGATTG
The DNA here is from genome assembly GCF_003668895.1 of Corallococcus sp. AB045. Taxonomy (NCBI): domain Bacteria; kingdom Pseudomonadati; phylum Myxococcota; class Myxococcia; order Myxococcales; family Myxococcaceae; genus Corallococcus; species Corallococcus sp. AB045. Next base: position 21,557 of record NZ_RAWN01000011.1, on the reverse strand, counting down.
GTTCCAGGTGCTCCTGATGGGAGCACGGCGCGCGCCGGAGCTGGCGGAGGCCATCGACGCGGGAGACCTGGATGCGCTCCGGCTGTGCATGAAGGCCTGTGAAACCTCGGCAGGCCTGGATGAGGCGCTGGTGGGCTCCGGCAAGCCGGGGCTGCTGTACTGCGGCGTGACGGACCCGTACCACGACTCCATGAAAGCGGTGGCGGAGCGGGCCGGCGCGGCGTTCGCGACCATCGAACACGCCGACCACGGCGGCGCCTGGGCGAAGGCACCCAAGGTGCTGCCCCACGTCCTGCCGTTCCTCGAATCCGTCACACGGTCCTGAGGCTTCCATGACTTCAACTCCCGCGAACGAGCAACTAGCGGAACTCCTCCGTGCCCACGGCCTCGCCCTCCAGGAGGAGGGCGAATGGCTCCGCGTGAGCCCGCGGGGCCCGCGCCTCCAGGCAATGTTCACCGACACGCGAACCGAGCCGGGCAACTGCACACGACGGCTCGACGTCTGGTTGGAGCCATGGACCGGCCGGTGGGTTGTCGAGTCCGTGGTAGGCTTTGGCAATACGGAAGAGGAGGCCTTGAACGATGCCCTGACGAACTTCGGCCGGGCGAGCCTACACGTGCTCCTGGCCGCCTTCATTCGTCCTCCCGATGAGCATGTCACCGTCGCGACCTGGCAGGTCGGTGGCGTCGACCGGAAGGTCATCCTGGGCAATATCATCACCCGAGGCGACAACCCCGGCCCGAAACTCGAGGAGCTGTGGTTCAAGGCCTTCGAGAGCGCGCTCCGGTCGCTGCCGCTGACCTCCGGCACTCATTGGGTGCGCGTCTATTACGCCCAGAGGGAAGAGAAGCGCATGGCGCTGGAGGTGCTGCTCGACAACGAGCCATGGCAGGAACTGGCGGACCTGCTCGAGACCGCCTCCTGGCCCGCGGCCCCCGGGTTTCTCAGCCGGAGGCTGTTCCTGGTGCTCCAGGGCGGCGTGGACGTGAGCAGCGCGGTCGGGGCCTGGTTTGACGTTCCCGAGGACGAGGATCCGATTCCCCTGATCCAGCAACAGGGGGCGACCCTGCTGGAAGCGGAGAAGCTCTACGCCTATCTGCCCCTGGCCTTTGGCGAGATCTTGATGAAGCAGATGGGCGCGGTGTCTCCTCTCTCGGCCGACTTCACCGCCAATCCACCGATCGTCCAGCGGAGCGTGTTGTTGGCGGAGGATCCGCTGTGGCGCGATGCCGTCCATCTGTCGGAGCAGGCCCTCCGGGGGGAGACTGCCCTCACGGGTCAGCAAGTGGTCCAGCTCGCCTGCTCCTCAGCGACGATCCACACTCTCAATGACTTGATGAAACAGGGCGCGAAGGCGAAGGACATCCGTTTCACTCCGCCCCTCATCATGCTCTCGCCCAAGGCGATGGCGGAATGGTTGACGTCCGAGCCTTTCGTCTCGATCCCCGCCTCTACGCCCGCGGCACCTGTGGAATTTTTCGAGGTGGGACCTGTCGCGCCTGTGGCGCCCAAGCGTCCCTGGTGGAAGTTCTGGTAGCCGCCCTGATCAATTCGCGGACTGGATGGCGATCACCCGGACGTCGAAGTCCTTGCACCCGGCGTCCTTGCAGACACCGTTGAGCCACGCCTCGCCCTGGCCGAACATCACGCCGTCGGCGTTGACGAAGAGGTCCTCGTAGCGCTGCCGGGTGATGACGTTGGCGATGGCCGGTGTGACGATGACGTCGTAGTGCCGCACGAACGCCGCGGCGTCGGGCAGCTTCACCTTCCTTCCGCCTACGTTCGCGGTGAAGGGATACGCCACCAGGGCGGCGACGGCTTTCGCGTCGTGCGCGGCCACCGCCTTCTGGAACGCTGTGAAGGCCTGCTCGTACTTCGCGGGCTCCCCGAGGATGCTCTGGATGCGGGCGTTGACGTCTCCGGTCCCGGCATCCGGCGTACCGGTGACGACATTGGGAGCGGCTGGCGGCGCGGCGCCCACCGGTGTTTCAGTGCGTTGACAGGAAGCCGCTGACACAAGGACAAGGGCGGCAATCCGCGTGGGCTTCGTCTGCATGAGTTCCCCCCGCCAGGGCAGGCTGCTCTCTCCTGGCAAAGACAAACTCTACAGAGCTTGATACGTCTCAGCGCAGGCCTTGGACCAGCGTCCATAGCTGGCGTCTCGCGGCCGACTGCGGGACTCGCCGGAATAGTGCATCACGGACAAAACGCGCGGCTCCATTCTCCCACTGGGCCACACGTCCCACCTGATGTGAGCGCACGACCAGCGCGTTGGCACGTTTCACCCGGCGGGACTCGTATGCACGCAGTGCGTCTTCCACGCTGCCCAGCGCCGCGAGGCATTCCCCCAGCACCACGCCGTCCTCGATGGCCTGACAGCCGCCCTGCCCCAGGTTCGGCGTCATCGGATGCGCGGCGTCACCCAGCAGTGTCACCCGGCCCCGGCTCCAGTGACGCACCGGCGGGCGGTCGTGGATGTCCGTGCGCAGGACGCGCTCGGGCGGCGTCGCCGCGAGCAGCTTCCCGATGGGCGCGTGCCATCCGGCGAAGCGCTCCTGGAGGACGGAGAGCGTCTGTCCCGGTGCGTCCTCCGCCCCCGCGGGCGCATTCAGCGTGGCGAACCAGTACACCTCGCCATGGCCAATGGGCACGATGCCGAAGCGGGCCCCGGGTCCCCACGTCTCGCTGACCTGCCCCGCCTCCACGAGGCCCGCGCCCGGGCAGACACCGCGCCAGCTGGTGTAGCCGGAGTAACGCGTGGGCTGCGCGCCCAGCAGGCCAGTCCGCACGGCGGAGCGCAGGCCATCCGCGCCCACCAGGACGTCGCCGGTGACGGTCTCGCCAGTGGACAGCGTCACCGTGACGCGGGCCCCGTCGTCCTCGAAGCCCGTCACGCTGACCCCCAGCCGAACGGCCTCCTCCGGGCCCGCGTGGGCGCGAAGGACGGCCTGGAGGCGCGCGCGGTGCACGGCCACCATCGGGATGGCCAGTTCGTCCTGGAGCGAGCGCACGTCGACGGCGGTGATCCGGGCGCCCGTCGAATCCAGGATGAGCGTCTGCTCCGCGCGTTCGCCCTCCGCGACCACCGCGTCACACAGGCCGATGCGGCGCAGGGCGACCGCGGCGTTCATCTGCACGATGATGCCCGCGCCCACCGGCCGCAGGGCTTCGGCGCGTTCGAACACCGTGGCTCGAAGGCCCGCGCGCTGGAGGGCACAGGCCAGCGTGAGGCCTCCAATGCCTGCTCCGGCGATGAGGACGTGGCGGGTGGATGCGGACGTCATGGCGGCCTCCGGTCATGCCGGCGCCACGGGTCAACCGAACCAGCGGCCGGCGTCAGGCGCGAAGACTCGCACGCGTTCGAGCAGCGACGCCGGCAGACGGGCCTGGAGCGTCGCGTGGACCTGCGCGGGGCTGTAAGCCTGACTGAAATGCATCAGGACCAGGGCCTCGTTCTGGAAGCGGTCCGCCATGGAGGCGATCTCCTCCAGGTGGATGTGGGCCCGCTCCTGCGCGTCGCGCACGGTGCGCTCCGCGTCGATGAACGTGCATTCGAGGATGAGCACGCGGCTGTCGAACAGCGACGGCTGGCGCTCCAGCACGTTGGAGAGGGTGTCCGTGCAGTAGGCCAGCTCCAGCCGCTCGACCTCATCGAACAGCGGCTCACCGGCCTGACGGCGGCGGCCAATCTCCGCGGGAGGCAGCTCGCGGAACTCGGGCTTGAGCTTCGCGACGCGGCGCAGGAACTGATAACCCAGCGATGGCACGGGATGGTGCGTGCGAAACGCGCGAACCCACAGGTCCTGCTGCACCTTCACGGTGTCACCGGGGCGCATGGGAACGGTGCGGATATCGGACTTCATCCGGTGCAGGCGCCCCAGGGCCGCGAGCGCCTCCTGCACGGGCGCTTCGATCTCCGCCGGCAGGTAGACGAACGGCGGCCCCTTCCCCACGAGCGCGCGGATGCCCAGCAGCGAGCCCAGCGCGCTCGCATGGTCCGCATGCCCGTGGCTGAGGAAGATGCGGTCCGTGGTGGCGAAGGAGCGGATGGGGATGCCCGCGTCGAGCAGCACCCCCAGCTCCGGCACCAGGAGCGACGTGTACACGCCGCCCACGGACACGCCGCGCACGGTATAGGGCCCCGCCTGCACCTCGGTCAGCATGCGCGGAAGCCTACGCCGATCAGTTCTTCGCGCGCTCGTACTGGTGCGGCCACAGCACGTCCGCGCGCAGCTCCTTCGCGGCGCGCAGCGGCCAGTACGGATCCCTCAACAGCTCGCGCGCCAGGAAGACGACGTCCGCCTGTCCCGTGGCCAGGATGTGCTCGGCCTGGTACGCGGAGCGGATCATCCCCACCGCGCCCGTGAGCAGGCCCGTCTCCTTGCGCACCTGCTCCGCCAGCTGCGTCTGGTAGCCCGGCCCCACCGGGATCTTCGCGTACGGCACCACGCCGCCCGACGAGCAATCCAGCAGGTCCACGCCCTCCTTCGCCACCAGCCGCGCCAGCGCCACCGAGTCCTCCGGCGTCCAGCCGCCCTCCACCCAGTCCGTCGCGGAGACGCGCATGAAGAGCGGCAGCGACTCCGGCCACTTCGCCCGCACGGCGCGCGTCACCTCCAGCGCGAAGCGCGTCCGGTTCTCGAACGTGCCGCCGTACATGTCCGTCCGCTTGTTCGACAGCGGCGACAGGAACTCGTGCAGCAGGTAGCCGTGCGCCGCGTGCAGCTCGATGACCTGGAAGCCCGCCGCCTTCGCGCGCACCGCCGCGTCCGCGAACGCCTTCACGATGCGCTGGATGCCCGCTTCGTCCAGCGCGGTGGGCACCGGGTAGCCCTCCTCGAACGCCTCCGTCGTGGGCCCCAGCACCTGCCAGCCGCCGTGCTCCGGATCCACGCGCTTGCCCGCGTCCCACGGCCGGGGCGTGGAGGCCTTGCGGCCCGCGTGCGCCAGTTGCACGCCGGACGCGGCCCCGTTCTGGTGCATGAAGCGGTTGATGCGCGCCAGCTGCTCCACGTGCGCGTCCTTCCACAGCCCCAGGTCCTGCGGCGAGATGCGGCCCTCCGGCTCCACCGCCGTGGCCTCCGTCAGCACCAGCCCCGCGCCCCCCACCGCGCGGCTGCCCAGGTGCACCACGTGCCACTCGTTCGCGAAGCCGTCGTCGCTCGAGTACTGGCACATGGGCGAGACGACCACGCGGTTGCGCAGGGTGATGTCCCGCAGCTTCAAGGGGGAGAACAGCTTGCTGCTCATGTCGGGTCCTTTCGGGGAAGCGAGGAGGTCTGCTCTGGCAATCCCAGCGCCGTGCGCACCTGGGCCGTGCTCTTGCCCAGCCAGTGCCGGCGGTGGTTCTCCTGCGTCGTGAGGCTGCGCGTCTCCATGCGGTCCACGTAGAGCGTGCCGTCCAGGTGATCCAGCTCGTGTTGGATGATGCGCGCGTACCAGCCGCGCGCGGACACCGACACCGGCTGCCCGTTCTCATCCAGCGCCTCCACCCGCACGCCGCGCGCCCGGGCCACCAGCGCCGCGAGCCCGTTCACGCTCAGGCAGCCCTCGTGGAACTCCATCGGCGTGGGGTCCTCCACGACGAGCTTCGGGTTGATCAGCACGTGGAAGGCCACCGGCGAGCGCTCGCGCAGCGCCAGGTCCGCGGGCGACGCGCCGGCCTGATACTCGGCGCGGTCCTCGATGACCACCAGCCGCAGGCCCACGCCCACCTGGGGTGCCGCGAGCCCCACGCCGGGCGCGTCCCGCATCGTGTCGCGCATCAGCTGGATGAGCTGCCGCGTCGCTTCACTGCCGATTTCTTCAGGGGTCAGCTCCCGCGCGCGCTGGCGCAGCACCGGCTCCCCCGCCTGGACGATCTTGAGCACCATGGTGGCCCCACCGTAACAACCGCTCTCCCGCCGCGCCGCATCACCGTGGGGCCGGCATGGGCCTGGCCGCCCGGCTCCCCACGAAGAGGGCAGCCCCTGGCGTGGAGGGGTGCCACTGACGGTAGGCTGTGTCGCACCATGGCTCGCCGCAAGAAGGCCGAAGAAACCTCCGCGCGCGTGCGCAACCTGCTCGCCCTCGACGCCGCGGGCATCATGCGCCGGCTGGCCGCACGCCGGGAGGACATGTTCCTCCTCTTCTCCCGCCTGCGCAGCCGCGACCCGCTGGTGGAGACGGTGGCCTCGCGCTACGCGGACGGCGCCTTCGCCCAGCTCATCCACCTGACCGAACAGGAGCAGGCGGTGGTGGACCACTTCTACGGGCGACTGGACGAGCTGCGCTGGTACTTCACCTATACCGAGGACATGCCCGGCACCGCGCACCAGACCTTCGGCGCGCTGCACCGCCGCCTGGAGGAGAGCTACCGCCTGTTCGTGGAGACCCTGGGCCTGCCCGTCCAACCCGACGGTGTGCGCGTGGTGAACGCGGAGGCCGTGCGCCAGGAGGACACGGCCACGGAAGGAGCGCCCGTGGCGCTCGCCCCGCTGCCTCGCCGCCGCCGCGCGCCGCCCGCCTGACGCTAGGCCGCGGAGGCTTCCGCGCGGGCGTCCGCGGCCGACATCTCAGGCGCCGCGGGCTTCACCAGCCGCTTCATGGACGCCTTGCCCACGACGACGTCCACCATCTTCCGCGCGCGCGTCCAGACGCTCTCCTGCACGTAGGGGATGCCGTACTTCTCGCAGAGGGCGCGCACGTGCGGCTGCGCCTCGCGGTACTTCAGCATCGGCAGGTCCGGCCAGAGGTGGTGTTCAATCTGGTAGTTCAGCCACAGGTGGGCGTAGTCGTTGAGGTCGCCGCCCGTGCGGTAGTTCGCGCTGCCCACCACCTGCTGCACCATGCGCTCCGCCTTGTTCGCGGGCGCGGAGTCGAAGCGGTACAGGTCCTCGCCGGTGTGGTTGGGGCCCACCACGAAGAACGTGTGCAGGTTGGTGACGACGTCCGCCAGCACGGAGTTGCAGAACACGCTGAAGGCCGCCCACGGCGACACCAGCAGGAACGCCGCCGGGTACAGCCCGAAGAAGACGGTCGCGTACGGCACGTAGCAGCGCGTGAAGAGCTCCCACAGCTCCGCGCGCGTCAGCGCCCCACCCTCGCGCCGGCCCTTGCGGCGCAGCGAACCCAGCGTCTCCGGCGCGTAGTAGCTCGCGCGCCAGGTGACGGCCAGGAGCGCCAGCTGCACGTAGCGCAGGGCCAGCGGCCGGCTGGTGCCACGCAGCGAGCCCTCCGCGTTGCGCTCCAGCAGGTCCGGATCCGCATCCTCGCCGGTGTGCGAGTGGTGCAGCACGTTGTGCTCGAAGACCCACGCCTCCGGCAGCATCCAGTCCAGCCAGTCCACGAACCGGCGGTTGCCCTTCGCGAAGCCCTTGCTGGTGCGCGACGCGGGCAGGCCCGGCACCCGGTCATAGCCCCGGTGCCCCACGTGGTGCATCAGCAGCCAGCGCGTGGAGCGGCCCAGGCCCAGCGCCACCGCGGAGAGCGGGTTGGGGGCAATCCACGCCGTGGCCACGCCCAACACCGACGCGACCTTCCCCCAGCGCTCCATCTTCCGCAGGTGCGCCGCGTCCGCCTCTCCCAGGTTCGCGTCCAGCCGGGCGCGCAGTTCCTTCAGCTCCCGGTAGAAGCCCTCCACGTCCACGGAGGCCAGGTCGAAATCGGGGGCAGCGCGGGACATGCGAAGGGACTCCTCGGGAGCGGGACGGGGACCACGGCCAATGCGGGCCGCACCGTAGCCTCCGCCCGCGCTCACGCAAAGCGTCACGTCCCGCTCACCCGCTCGCCGGGCGACGGGGCAGCACCAGCTTCGCGACGAGCACCTGCAGCACGTCACCCTTCTGGTTGCGCGTCTCGCTGCGCACGGTGGCGATGCCCCGGTCCGGCCGCGTGCGTGAGGGAGTCACCTCCAGCACCTCGCTCTCCACGTGAAGGACGTCCCCCGGGCGCGTCGGCCTGGGCCAGCGGATGTCCCCGCCCGCCCCCACGATGCCGCCCTTGAAGGGCAGTCCGCTCTGGACGTTGAGCTTCATGGTGATGGCGGCCGTGTGCCAGCCGCTCGCCGCCAGCCCTTCGAACAGCGTGTCCTTCGCCGCGGCGTCGTCCAGATGGAAGCCCTGCGGGTCGAACTCCCGCGCGAAGGCGACGATCTGCGCCGCGTCCAGCGTGTGCGTGCCGCTGATGAACTTCTGCCCCACGGACAGGTCGTCCAGGAACAGCTCCCGGCGCCCGCCCTCTTCCGTCGATGCCATGCCCGCGTCCCTCCGGGACGGATGTCCGTCCAGATTATGAGCATAATCCGTCCAGACCCGGGCCGCTCGTCCGGATGCCAGTGTTCTCCAGGGCGCACGGGGGGCCGTCGGCGGGTCGAGCCGGACGCCGAACGTTGAACATCGCGCGACCGCGCCGTTCGACACGCGCCGAAACAACCAGCGCCCGCGGCCCGTGGAGTATGAGCAGTGCGTGCTTTTCTCCTGCTTCCGCCATCACCTGTCCGTCCTCGCCCTGGCCCTGACGGGCCTGGGGGCCCCCATGGCCCACGCTGACGAGGACCTGCCCGCGTCCACCTCCCTACGCTCCCAGGTCGGAGACGTGACGGTGGAGGGCGCGAACAAGACGCGGTCCTCGACGGTGCGCTCGTTCGGACAGGTGGGCGTGGGCGACGAGGTGGACAGCGAGGAGCTTGAGAAGGTGGAGCGGCGCCTTCTGGCCACAGGCCTCTTCCAGGATGTCCGTGTCAGCACCGAGCCGATGCCCGACGGGCGCGTGCGGCTGGTGCTGCGCGTGAAGGACAAGGCGTCGTGGGTGGTGGCCCCCACGGTGGCGCTGTCCTCCGCGAACACCGGCGGCGGGCTGCTCTACGCGGAGAACAACCTGGGCGGCCGCGCGAAGAAGTTCGCCGTCGCGGCGCAGGTGAGCACCGGCGAGAGCGGCCTGTACGTGGGCTTCCTGGATCCGATCCTCTTCGGCCTGCCGCAGCTCAAGTTCAGCCTGGAGGGACAGCTCAAGAGCGACCGCGTGGACGAGTACAGCATGGACGCCAGCGAGGACGACCCGGAGGTCCTCCGGCGCACGCGCTTCAACTCCGCGTCCATCAGCTCCGAACTGGGCGTCATCCTCTTCGAGCGCGTGCGCGCGGCGGCCAAGTACCGCCTGTCCAGCATCGACGCGAAGACTCCGGATCCGGAGATGCCGGTGACGACGCCGCCGTTCTCCACCGGCCCCGCCATGCGAGACACGTCGCTGCGCCTCATGGTGGGCCTGGACACGCGCCAGACGCTGCACGCGGTGACGGAGGGGCTCAACCTGGAGGCCTCCTACGAGGTGTCCACCCCGGACGTGTGGAGCGAGTTCGACTACCGCAAGTTCGGCCTCCTCTACCGCCACGGCATCCGCTTCTTCTCGGAGAACAACCTGGTGCTGCGCGGAGAGCTGGTCCTGGGCACGGACCTGCCCTTCCACCAGGAGCTGGTGATGGGCGGCAACACGCTGCGCGGCTTCCAGTACCGGCAGTTCCGCGGCGACAGCCGGCTCACCTTCACGGCCGAGTACCACTTCCCCCTCTTCAAGGTGCAGTCGCTGGCCTTCCGGGGCGTCGCCTTCTCCGACACGGGTGCCGTCGCGTGGCAGGAGGTGGCCGAGGATGGGCTCCTGCTCGACGCCAACGGGCGCGTCATCCGCAACTACCTGCGGCAGACGATCACGGGCCAGAACCCCATCACCCTGGCCCAGGGCGTGGGCGGGGGCCTGCGGCTCTACCTCAACAACGTCGTGCTGCCCCTGTTGGGCGTGGACGTCGCCTACGCCGTCAACTCCGGCCAGGTGCGCTTCTACCTCGTGGCCGGAGTCACGCCCTCCTGAGGCGGTCCGCTAGCCGGCGCGGGCAGCGCTCGCGTCCTCTGCCGGATCAGGCTCCGGAGGCAGCACCACGCCAGGCCACGCCTCCGGCGGCAGGTCCAGGCTGAACGGCGGCGACTCGCCGCGCACCGTCCACCAGAGCGCCTTGTCCGCGCACAGCGCCTGCGCGATGCGACCGGACGTCGTGCGGACGCGCTCCACGACGGCCTGGTGCTCCTCGGGCGTCTGCGCCTCCAGCATCGCGACCACGTTGTCCCAGACGCGCTGCCGCCACACGATGAGCATCTGCATCACCGTCCGCTCCACCACGGGGCGGCTGAAAGGCACGCGCAGCAGCAGCCGCGTGGACGCGCACCGGTAGCGCTCCGCGAGCAGGTCCACGCACTCCGGAATGCATGAGCGGAGGATCTCGTTCACGTGGAAGTAGTCATGCCGGTAGCGCGCCATGCGGCGTGCATCCGCCGGCGGCGACTGGTGGGCGATGTTGTCGTAGACGACCATTCCCAGGTCGTGGTTGATGTGGGCGCTCACGCCCAGCAGCGCGTCCTGGTACGGCTGGGTGAGGCGCTGGGCCGGGTAATGCGTCGCGAAGCGCCACGCCGCGGTGGGCAGCGGCAGGTTCTTCAGCGAGTCCCTGACGGCGATGAGCGCCTCCTCCGCGAAGCGGCCCGTCAGGTGCGACAGCCACTCGGGTTCCAGGAAGCCGCCCGCGTCCTCGCGGCTCAGCAGGTGGACGACCTTCCGCGTAACGATGGCGTAGATGTCCAGGAAGATGGCGCGTGAGTCATCCCGCGCGTTCAACCGGGCGAGGATCTTCTCCAGCCCCTCCAGCGCCTCCTCCGCGTTGACCGGATTCCAGAGCACGTCATCCAACCGGATGGGCCCCTGCGCATCTGGGGCCTTTGTCTCGTGGAGGTGAAGTTTCTGGGGGCGCTGCGACCGCTGAGCCGAGGGGGAGGCCGGTGAAACATTCATGGAATGACGCTCCGCAGGGTGGGGGAACGACTTCGCATGAAAGCTTATATCAACCGGTACTTCCTGTGACACCCGCCCACTCCGGGAGGGATGGGTTGTTTCACGAGACCCCCGCGTGTTGACACTCACGCGGGGGTCAATGTCACACCGGTGTCAAACTCAGGGCGCGGTGCCCTCACTGACAGTGCCACCCGTCTTGCCCAGGACGTACTTCGCCAGCGACAGGGCGTTGTTCTCGTCGACGAGGGACTCGTAGGTGGGCATCTGCGTGCCGGGCTTGAAGGACTCGGGGTTGCGGATCCACTTCGCCACCTCCTCCGGGGCCTTGCCCTTGGCGCCCTGGAGCTTGGCCTCGAAGGCCTTGCCGGGGGCGTGGCAGGTGGCGCAGCCCAGGGAGCTGAACATCTTCTCCGGATCAGCGGAGGGCTCCGCCTTGGGACGGCCACCGGTGGGCGGCGGCACGACCGTGTCGTTGGGCTTCATGGAGCGCAGGAAGGTGTAGAGGGCCGCGAGCTCCACGTCGTCCGCGTAGCGGTACTTGGGCATGGGCGGGCGCAGGATGTAGCCGCCCGGCGTCACGCCCGTGATCATGGCGTGCTTGAACTCCTCCAGCGTCCACTTGCCGATGCCGGCCGTCTCGCTGACGGTGATGTTGGGCGACAGCAGCTTGCCCTCGCCGCCCAGCGGCGTCAGGTCGAACTCGAAGCCGCCGCTCAGCACCGTGTCCGGGTGCTGCAACTTCACGGCGCTGCCGTCGAAGCCCGGCGAGTGGCAGAAGACGCAGTCGTAGACGCTGCCGGCCAGGTAGCGGCCGTACTCCACGGAGTCCGCCGCCTTCGCGGGCACGGGCACCGGCTCCGTGCGGCCCTTGTCGTTGATGCCCATGGCGAACGCGAACACCATCCGGCCCGGGGGCGTCAGCTCGGAGCGCGGCGGCTGGGACGTCTCCGGCGCGAAGTCCGGGTGCCCGGAGCGCATGAAGCCGATGACCGCCGCGATGTCCTTGTCACCCATGTTGGGGAACGCGGGCATGGGACGGAAGTGGTGGCTCTTGTCGATGCCGTTGATCACCATCCGGGCGATCTCCTGGTCCGTCCAGGCCCCCACGCCCTTCTCCATGTCGGAGGTGATGTTCGCGGAATAGAACGTGCCCAGATCTGGCGGGAAGTCGTGCATCCGGCCGCCCACGGGCTTGGTGTTGCCACCGCCCGCGTGACACTCCGCGCACACCGCGCGGAACACCTGCTCACCGCGGGCAATGCCCTCCGGCGAGCTGTCGCGCGTGATGTTGGGCAGCGCGACATAGTCATACGTCTTGTTGATCTTGTGGCTGGCCACGCCCATGGCGGTACCCGCGCCAATCAGGACCAGGGCGACCAACGCACCAATGGCGATCAGGATCTTCTTCATCATGGGGAACGCTTCTCCGGATGAACGGGAACGGCACACGGCGCTCCGTCTGCTCCACGGGAAGGAGTGGACAGCAGCGCCGGTGTTGGAACGGGTGAGGCGGCTACTGGCCCGGCAGGCAGGTGCTGGGCGGGGGAATCTGGGGCGTCGTGGATGGCGTCTTGCTGTACATCTGGAGGCCGGCGAACGTCACGCTGCCCGGGGCCACGGGAAGATCCAGCGGCTGGAGCACCCACGGGCGCCCTTCCGGGTCGCTCGTGGTGGTGTCCTTCGCTTCGTAGTGGACCACCGGCGGCGGCCCCATCGGCGGCTGCGGCAGCGGCGCGTGGACGACGGCGACGAGGCCCAGGGAGCTGTTGGGCGCCGGAGTCCCCCCCGGAGCCACCGGCGGGATGAAGAAGCCGCGCGTGGACTGCAGCCCCGCCAGCGGCGGCGGCAGCGGGGTGCCCGGGGGCGCCCACTCGATGTTCAGCACGCGGCCCGCGCTGGCCTCCACGGTGGTGTTCGCCGCCGGCACGCGGAAGACGGGGAAGCCCGGCCGGTACAGCCAGAACACCGTCACGCCGCCGAAGCGGCCCGGGTTGATCAGGTCCGCCACCGTGGTGGGCGTGCCCTCGAAGGACAGATACTTCGCGACCGCCTCCAGGATGCCCTTGTCGCTCATCTGCAGGGCCTCCAGGCCCACGCAGGCGCTGTGCGCGGGCACCACCGGCCGCACCGTCAGCGTGGGCACGTAGTTGCCCGCCGGCACGGGCTGCAGCGTCAACATCGGCGGCGGCAGCGGCATCACGGCGTTGTTGGCGAGCGCGGCCTGCGGCCCCCCCAGCGACAGCACGAAGTACGGCGCGCCCCGGCGCGTGGGCACCTTGTCCAGGGTCCAGACACCGTTGGGGTCCGACGGCGCGACCACGCCGGCTTCCGCGAGCACCTGGCCCGTGGCGCTGTCCAGCAGGGAGATGGGCGCGTTCTGCACCACCGCGCGCTGCAACAGCGGGCTGAACTCCGCGTACAGCGGCGGCAGCTGGCACTGCTCGGGCGTTGGCGCGCAGCCGGCCAGGTTGAAGAAGTAGGCCTCCGGGTCCACGGTGAAGCCGGTCAGCCGGGAGGTGAGGCCCTCCGGCTCGCGGTTTTCATACGTGGGGCGCGGCGTGAAGGTGGACGCCGAGGGGTTGTTGGATTCCTGGCAGCCGGCGTTCAGCAGGGCCGCGCCGAGGAGCGTTCCGACGAAGAGAGCTCTGTGCATGGCGGGTTGCGTCCCCTACTTCGCGGGGAGGATGTGGCTGGCGGGAAGCTGATCGCCGCCGTGGCAGGTCTGCGCGCAGTTGCCGAACTTGCTGGGCGTGCCGCGCTGTTTGAAGGCGATCTGGAAGAACTCGTCCCCGTGCTGCGAGATGTGGCACGAGCCGCACAGCGACAGGCTGGGCCGCTCCGTGCTCTTGCGCGTCAGGTGGCACACGGTGCAGTCCGCGCGGTTGGCCGGATAGCTGGGCGAGTTCATGTGGATGCGGTGCACCATCTCCTGCGTGCGGCCCACCGTGTCCGTGTCGTAGTGGTGGCAGACCTTGCAGCTCTCGATGTGGTCCACCGACAGGCCGTGGCGCAGGTTGTCCAGCGACAGCACGCCGCGGTGGCAGAGCTGGCAGTTGCCCACGTTGCCCGGGTACGTCGTCGGCTCGTCCTGGCCCACCTGGAAGAAGAACGGGTTCAACTTGGCGACGCGCTCCCCCAGGGACGCGCGGTTGAACTTCACCAGCGCCACGTAGGTGCCCGGCTTCGCGTTCGCGGGCAGCGTGAACGTCTGGCGGGTGGGCCACTTGTAGTCGATGAGGCCCGGCGTCAGCCCCGTGAGCGTGGCGTCATCCAGCATCGCGAACGGGAACGGCCGGGCGAAGAACTGGGGCTTGTCGCTGGGGTTGCCCAGCACCTTCAGGTCCTGGATGGGACCGGCGATGGCCACGTTGGAGATGGAGTCGTTCTCCCCGACGGTCGCGATGACGTTGGGGACGAAGGTCTGGATGCCGTTGGACTGGCCGGCGATGATCTCCCGCGCGCTGGGCAGCAGGTCGCGCGAGTGCAGGTGCGCGCCCGCGCTGTCGCGCAGGTCCACGTAGACGCTCACGTCCTCGCCGGGCTTGTAGAAGCTGCCCTCCTTCGGAGGCGAGAACACCAGCCGCGAGTCCAGGCCCGGGCTGCACTGCACCGGGTTGCCGGCGTCGTCGGTGCAGGTGGACGGGCGGTCATCCGGGATGATGTACGTGACGGGGAAGAAGAACGGCTTGTCCGGCAGCTGGCTCCAGGTGGCCTTGAGCGCGCCGGGACCCGACAGGCGCGGCACGCGCAGCACCTTGAAGGGGTTGGTGCTGCCCACCCAGTCCACGCGCGCGATGGTGCGCGTGATGGCGCTCTGGTCCAGGCCGCCCGCGAAGCCCGTCACGGTGCCGGGGTCCTTGTCGCCGGGGAAGCGCGGCGGCTTCAGGTTCTCCGACCGCCAGGAGAAGCGGCTGTGGCCGGCGTAGGGTGAGGAGGCCAACAGCTCCGAGCGCAGGTAAGTCTGGCTCGCGCGCGGGGTGCCCGTCTCGTCCAGCACCTCCACGGTGATGGTGTCGTCCTTCACCTTCTGCCAGTTCGCGTTGCCGAACTGCACCTCGCGGGTCCAGCAGTCCTCCACGGCGCCCGCGAGGCTGTAGAAGCTCCACTCGTCCGGACCCTGGTTGACGTTGGTCCAGTCCAGGCCCGCGAACACGGACTCGTTCTTGATCCACCCCAGCGCGGCGGTCTGGTCGTTGGGGTTGTTGTGCTGGTTGACCACGGTCTCCGACACGGAGAACTGGTTCAGGAAGTACTGGGTGTCCGACAGAATCTGCAGCGTCCCAGTAGGAGGCGACAGCGTCAGCGGGTTCTGCCCGAGCGGCGTGATGCACATGTCCGGGTACGAGCCGGTCACGCTGTTCTTCGCCACCATCTGCCCGTTGGGCAGGAAGGCGCAGCCGTTGATGTACTGGAGGCTCAGCCGGATCGCTCCGGAGTTGAGGCCCTGGTACGGGTCGAACCGCTTGGCACCGCGGCCCGTGGTGGACCCCTCGTCGTCAGTGACCTTGAGGAGGTTGCAGGACAGCAGGGGCACCAACAGGGCGCACCACGCGCTCTTCAGCAGGATTGAGCGGTTCATGGAAGACGAGGCCGGGGGAAGTCAGGGGGAGGAAAGGGAGCAGGTATCCTCACGCGCGGGCCCACGCGACCCACCCTTCCCGACGCCGCCAACGCTCCGCATCGCGGAGACGGTGAGGCTTGGGAAGGGTTGGGAGGAGAACACCTCATCGGTTCGAACTGACCACATTATGAGAGTCCGCGCAATTCGTGGACTCCAGATCGCGCAGGCGGATGGAGCCCCGCGGGCGGGTGACTCAGGGCGTCGGACTAGAGGCTGAGGCCGGCGGACAGGAGCAGCGCGAAGACGAGCCCCAGCGCCGCCGTCTTCCCCAGGTGGGGGTTGAGCGCACCGCCATCCTCACGCCAGATGGCGCGGATCTGCCTCACCGCGAGCGGCAGGGCCGGCAGCGTGAAGAGCCAGGCCCGGCCGTGCTCGGGCATGAGCAGCCAGGCCGCTACCGGGAGCGCGAACGCGCCCCCCACCGCCACCGTGTACTCCCAACGCCCGAAGCGTTGGCCGAAGCGCACCACCAGCGTGCGCTTGCCGGCGACCACGTCCGTCTCGCGGTCGCGCAGGTTGTTCACCGCGAGGATGCCGGCGGAGAACAACCCCATGGACAGCCCCGCCAGCAGCACGGCCGGCGTGACGTGGTGGGTGAGCACGACGTAGCTGCCGCTCACCCCCAGCAGGCCGAAGATGATCAGCACCAGCACGTCCCCCATCCCCAGGTAGCCCAGGGGGATGGGGCCCGCGGAGTAGAGGACCGCGCCCGCCAGACAAAAGGCGCCGCCCGCGAACACCGTCCAGCCCTCCGCCCGGGTCAGCAGCAGCAGCGCCAGCGACGAGCCGGCGAACGCCAGCGCCGCGGCCGTCGCCACCTCACGCGCGGTGAGCCAACCCTTCTGCGTGACGCGCGCGGGCCCCAGGCGCGCCTCGGTGTCCGCGCCCCGCTCGAAGTCCGCGTAGTCGTTCACCAGGTTGCTCACGATCTGCATGAGCACGAAGCCCACCAGGAACGTGAGCGCCGGAGCGAGCCGCCATTGCCCCTCCGCGTTGGCGAAGGCCCACCCCAGCACCGTGGGCGCGATGGAGGCCGTCAACGTCTTGGGTCGCAGCGCGAGCCACCAGACGCGGGCCAGCGAGGGCTTGGCTTCGACCGCGACACTCGACGAAGGGAGACTCGAAGTGGTCATGGATGTCCGGGGGAGGGCAGCAGGCGCACGGTAAAGCTACAGGCCCGTGAACCGCAAGAGGAGCCAATGATTCACATCGGTTCTCCTCATGTATCACCTGTCGCAAGCCTCCACGCTCCGTCGCAGACGCAGTGTGTCGACAAGTCCGCCCGGCCTCGATGCGACACAAAGGCAGACGCCAGTCCTATTTCGGGAAAATTCGAGAACAATCAGAAATACCAGTTATCCCTGCCTGCTGGATGCTAGAAGGGGGCCATGAACCCGACCTCCTTCCCTTCCTCCCCTCCCCTTTCGAGCCGGAGCACCCTGACGGTGCTGGGCGCGTTCGTGCTCGCACTCGCCGGCTGTCATCCGGTGCTCTCCATCGAGGATGCGCGCTCGCGCTCCAACGGCTCGGAGGTGACGGTGGAGGGCTCGGTGACCGTGGCTCCCGGCACGTTCTCCTCCGCCCTGGGCGACGAGGGCTTCGCCATCCAGGACGACACCGGCGGCATCTACGTCAAGCTGGAGGAGAAGCTGTCCTTCGGGCTGGGGGCCCGGGTGCGCGTCACCGGCACGCTGGACGAGCAGAACATGCTGCGCATCCTCAAGAGCGTGCCCGCGGACGTGGACCTGAAGTCGGGCACGGAGCAGGTGTCACCCAAGGGAGTCACCACCGGCGGCGTGAGCGAGTCCGTGGAAGGCCAGCTGATCCGCGTGAGCGGCGCGATCACCCAGGCGTTCCAGGACGACTCGCCCTACGGCTACAAGCTCTACATCGACGACGGCACCGGCGAGGTGCAGGTGTTCGTCCACGTGTCCGCCGGCTTCGACAAGGCCGCGCTCCAGGCCCTCACCGTGGGACAGAGCATCGCCGTAGTGGGGCTCGCCGCGCAGTATGAGGCGACCTACGAGGTGGCGCCCCGCATGCCGAGCGACCTCTCGGTGCAGAACGCCGCGCCCTGACAGCAGGCAGGCGCCCCTGGGTATGTAGCACCCCAGACGCCAGCCGCACGGTCCGCGGGCCGTTGGCTTTCGTGCAGCGCTCCGGATGTGTGCCTGGGAGCGGATGCACGAAAGCCAACGCGAGACTGGCAAGCGGACAGGCGGGCAGGTTCCAAGCTCACGGGCAGTGCCAATCCATCCGGGTCCCTGGCGGACGAACGAGGGCTGGCATGGACGGACTTCGAGGAACAGCAGCGGTCTTGCTCGCGTGCGCGGGCCTGTGGGCTCCGGGCACCACGTGGGCACAGGCACCCGACGAGGACGACTCCGGCGACGTGATGTCGGAGGAGAAGCTGGAGGCACTGCTCGACACGCCGACGGCGCAGCCCTCCCAGGACGAGGTGACGGCGGAGTCCTTCGGGCCGGAGCGGCTTTCGACCTACTTCGCGGAAGGCCTGCTGGCGAAGGCGAAGGCGGAGTTCGACCGCGGCCGGTACAAGTCCGCGCGGGCGCTGCTCGCGACGGAGTCTCCCCCTTCCCTCCCCGGCCGCTTCCTCCAGGCGCAGAGCGCGTTCCTCGCGCGCGACTTCGCGACCGCCGCCGCGGAGTTCACCGCGCTCGCGGAGGACTACGTCCCGTTGCGTGACCACTGCCTGATGAAGGCCGCGCAGTCGCATGAGCGGCTGCGCAAGCCGCTGCGCGCGGCGGAGCAGTATGGCGCGGTGAGCCCCAGCTCCCCGCTCTATCCGGAGGCCCGCTTCACCATGGCGCGCGTGCTCAAGCGCCAGCTGAAGATCCCCGAGGCGCTGGCGGCGCTCCAGGAGTTCATCGACAACCGGCAGGCCCGCGGACCGGACGCGCTGCGCATGAAGGCGCTGCTCGCGTACTGCGACCTGGCGCGCGCGCAGGGCATGTACAACGCCGAGCACCGCGCGCTGCTGGAGGTCTGGGCCACCGCGCCCCTGTCGCCGGAGGCGGACCGCGCGAAAGCCCTGCTGCGCGATTTGCCCCTGCCCATGAAGTGGCGCGTGCGCCGCGCGGAGGCGCTGGTGGAGCTGCACCAGAACGTCCCGGCCATGAACATGCTGGCCCGCTCGGGGCCCCGCACGGAGCTCCCGGACGAGCTGGCCTGCCGCGCCCAGCTCACCCTGGGCCGCGCGCTGCGCAAGGAGCGTCAGCACCGCCGCGCCATCCAGGTGCTGGAGCCGGTGGCGCGCGAGTGCCAGTCGCCCGAGCAGCGGCCGCAGGCGCTCTACCTGCTCGCCTATTCGCAGTCCGTGGTGCAGCCGGAAGCGGCGGTGGAGACGTACGCCACGCTGGCGCGCGACTACCCGGAGCACGGCTACGCGGACGACGCGCTGTTCTTCGAGGCCTGGACGCAGCAGCGCCTGGGCCGCGCGGACGAAGCGCTGGAGAACTACGAGGCGCTGGCGAAGCGCTACCCCGCCGGCAACTTCGCCGCCGAGGCCCTCTTCCGCGCCTTCTGGCTGCACCAGCGCAAGGGCGAGACGCAGCCGGGCCTGGCGTCGCTGATGTCGGTGGAGCAGCTGCCGGAGTCCGCACGCACCGACGACGCCCTCTGGCGCGCGCGCTACTGGCAGGCGCGAGTCCAGGAGAACGCCGGAGCGCTGGACGCGGCGCTCGCGCGCTACGAGCTCATCGCCACCGAGCGCCCCACGGCCTGGTACGGGCTGCTGTCCCGCACGCGGCTGGCGCAGCACGCGCCGGAGCGGCTGGCGCGGTTGACGGAGACCGCCGCGCAACCGGCGATGGCGAAGAGCGTGAACACCGCCGCGCCGGCCAACGACGAGGTCTGGCCCCTGCCGCCGGGCCCGCTCCAGAAGGATGCGCGCTTCGCGGCGGGCGTGGAGCTCTTGCGCCTGGGACAGCCGGGCGTGGTGGAGGAACTGCTCGCGGTGGACACGCGCGGCCTGGCGGAGGCGCCCGCGCGGCTGCTCTACCAGACCATGCGCCGCACCGGCCGGGGCCGGGCCACGCGGCAGGTGGCGCGCGTGACGCTGCGCCAGGAGGCCGCCGGGCCGCTCAGCGCCGCGTCCCGTCCGGTGTGGGAGGCGACGTGGCCGCTCGCGTTCCGGCCGCTCATCCAGAGCTATTCGAAGGCCGCTCGCGTGGACCCCGACCTCCTGCAGGGCCTCATCCGCGAGGAGAGCCGGTTCAACCCGCGCGCACGTTCGTCCACTGGCGCGCTGGGGCTCGCGCAGCTCATGCCCACGACGGCCCAGGCGGTGGCGGACTCGCTCAAGCTGGCGTCGTTCGAGATGTCGTCGCTGCTCCAGCCCGCGCAGAACATCCGGCTGGGGGCGGCGTACCTGGGCTCGCTGCTCAAGCACTTCGACGGCAACCCCGCCTACGCGGTGGCCGCCTACAACGCGGGCCCCGCGGCGGTGGAGCGCTGGCGCAAGGCCCTGCCCCAGGCGGAGCTGGACGAGTGGGTGGAGCACATCGCCTTCGACGAGACCCGCGACTACGTGAAGCGCGTGCTCAGCAGCTACAGCGCCTACAAGCTGCTCTACGCCAACGAAGTCCCCGCCTCCTTCGCGCCGGCCCGCAAGGCGCCGCTGGAGGCCGCGCGCACGCCCACGTTGAGCCCCGCCACGGGAGTGGGTGGCAGCGGCCGGAACGCGGCGACGCCCACGTCCTCCCTCTCCGGGAGACGCTAGCGGCTCACGCCGGACGGGAAGCACATCCCCGCCCGGCGCGGTCGTGACTACTTCACGCCCTTGGGCTGGGTGATGGACTCGGAGCGGATGGTGTACTCGCCGGCGATGGCGTTCGTGTCGATGCCCGTGAAGTGACGGTACGGGTACGCGCCATCCGCGACGGTCTCGATGAACTCCACCGAGTCACCGGTGACGGACTTGCCGTTGATGTCCACGGTGAAGGTGTTCTTCTCCGAGTCCAGGCGCCACACGCACGCGCCGACGTTCGTCTCCGCGGAGCCGGTGGACAGCCCGTCGATGTCGTAGTCGTTCAGGAAGTGCTGGTGCATCTCCGCCCAGCGCAGGAAGTCCCGCCAGTTGGTGAAGGTGATCATCAGCCCGGCCGGCTGGGGGCTGGAGCCCTGGAGCACGCCGCCCCGGTAGATGTTCATCTTGTACGCGGAGCCGCCCGGCGAGCCCGTGAACGTGGGCAGGATGTTGACCGTGTTCGCCTCGCGGCCCGGCGTCACCTTCAGCGTGCTGACGACCTGGTCGCCATCACGCGCGGACAGCTGGTAGCCGCCCTGCGCCCCCAGGCTCATCGCCACGCGCTGATCCCACTTCACGGCCTGCGTGAAGCCGCTGGAGACGCCGTCCTTCTGGGTCGTGAGGTTGGACACCGCCAGCCCGTCCGCGGCGGAACCCAGCCTCGCGCGGCCCAGCGCGCAGCTCGTGATGCCGTCGAACTTGTTCACGCACTGGGACGCCGCGGCTTCCTGCGCGCCCAGGGAACCGGAAGCCTGGCCGTCGTCGGCACCGCCCGCGCAACCCGTGATGCTCAGCAGCACGGAAGCCAGCAGGGAACCCGTGATCTTCAAATGCATCCGCTACCTCATGGTGTGGGGTGGACTGCCCGCGGCCCTACTGCACCCCTCGCGCCAAGACCCGGAGTCTGTCTGTTTTCACTCGTGTCATTCATTGATTGAGAAAATGGAGTAGCGCCGGGCGTCACATGAAACATGTGATTTGTAGCAAGCCGGGTCTCACACGGAGCGTCAGGACGTCGCACTCATGGGCCCGGTTTTGAAACGGGGATTCAGGGGATGAACCGGACGCGGGCGGAACTTTGCCGTGACGCACAACTCCTCAGGGGGTTCGGCGGATAATCTGGGGAGCGCGGTTCCTCCCCCCGGACACCCCACCATGGCCTCGAAGATCAACGACAGCTCGCGTCCCCTCACCTCCGTCTCGCGGCTGTCCTCGCAGGACGCCCGGACGACGGAGACGAAGTCCCGGAACCGCCCCCTTGCGTTCAAGGACGGCTTCGAGTCCTCCAGCAGCACGCGTCCCGCGCCCGGCCAGCTGCCGCGGCTGCCCGCGCCCCCTCCCATCCTGGGGCTGCC
>NZ_RAWN01000170.1:0-20689 GCF_003668895.1 Corallococcus sp. AB045 | reverse complement strand
GCCCCCGCCCGAGCCACCCCCGGAGAGCCTCCAGGTGCGGAAACTGGCGCAGCTGGCGCGAAAGCTCGCCTCCGAGCTGGCGGGAAGCCGTCGAGTCCCCAACGCCGTCGCCGAGCGGGCGGCCTCCCTGGCGGACGATGTCGAAGAACTCGCGTCGAGCGTGACGGACGCCTGAGTCGCTGTTATCCAAGACCGACCCGTTGACCTGGGCTGAACGCTCCCAGGAAAGGGCGCTTCCACCGGGCTTCCTGCCCGAAGGGGAGGGCCCTATAGTGGGTTCAGGGCCTGTAGCATGTGGGCCTGGAGCCGTCGTAAAGACGTGGGCGGCTTCGCGGGTGTTGGAGTGCGGTGGTCGGCGGAGAAGGTCCCGAACCGGGACCGGCGAACTCGGAGGCGGCAGTGAAGAAGGAGCACCACGTCAACCTGTCCTGCTCGTTCTGCGGCAAGTCGCAGCGCGAGGTCCGGAAGCTCATTGCCGGACCCACGGTCTACATCTGCGACGAGTGCATCAAGCTGTGTAACGACATCATCGCGGACGAGAACGAACGCGAGGAAGGCAAGCCGCAGGTCAGCCTGCCCACGCCGCTGGAGATCAAGGCGTTCCTCGACGACTACGTCATCGGCCAGGACCAGGCGAAGAAGGTCCTCTCGGTCGCGGTGTACAACCACTACAAGCGCATCTATCAGAAGAAGCCGGCCGCCCGGCCGCGCCCCGGGGTGAAGGCCCCTGGCGGCGAGGACGTGGAGCTGCAGAAGAGCAACATCCTGCTCATCGGACCCACGGGCTCCGGCAAGACGCTGCTCGCGCAGTCCCTGGCGCGCTTCCTCAACGTCCCCTTCACCATCGCGGACGCCACCAGCCTCACCGAGGCCGGCTACGTGGGTGAGGACGTCGAGAACATCATCCAGAACCTCCTCCACAACGCCGACTACGACGTGGAGAAGGCCGCGCGCGGCATCGTCTACATCGACGAGATCGACAAGATCGCGCGCAAGGGTGACATGCCCAGCGCCACCCGCGACGTGGGCGGCGAGGGCGTGCAGCAGGCCCTGCTGAAGATCATCGAAGGCACCCGCGCCAACGTCACGCCGCGCGGCGGCAAGAAGTACAACCAGCAGGAGTACGTCCAGGTCGATACGACGAACATCCTCTTCATCTGCGGCGGTGCCTTCCACGGCATCGACGGCGTCATCAAGCGCCGCGTGGGTGAGAAGGGCCTGGGCTTCGGCGCGAAGATCACCCACAAGGAAGAGCGCAGCGTGGGTGAGCTGCTGGCGATGACCGAGCCGGAAGACCTGATGAAGTTCGGAATGATTCCGGAGTTCATCGGCCGTCTGCCGATGATCGCGACGCTCAACGACCTGAAGGAGGATGACCTCGTCACCATCCTCACGATCCCGAAGAACGCCCTGGTGAAGCAGTACCAGAAGATGTTCGAGATCGAGAAGGTGAAGCTCACCTTCACCAAGGAAGCGCTGCGCGCCATCGCTCGCGAAGCGATGCGCCGTCACTCCGGAGCGCGTGGCCTGCGCGCCATCATGGAGGACGCCATGCTGGAGATCATGTACGACGTGCCGTTCCGCGAGGGCGTCAAGGAGTGCAAGATCACCGAACAGGTGATCACCAAGCACGAGCCCCCGCAGATCGTCATGGAGAAGGAAAAGAAGACCGCCTGAGGTTTCCCTCGGCGGTCGTTGTACCCACCCGGCGCCCCTCGCCTCCACGCAGGCAGGGGCGCCGTGGTGTTTCTGGCGCCAGGTGCTTCAGTTCTGCGTGACGCGCACCGTGGTCTTCATCTCGCGGCCGGTGGCGGGGTCCTTCGCGCGCATGGTGAGGATGCCCTCCACGCTCACGTCGAAGATGATCTCCACGTTCACCGTGCCGGCCTTGGCGGGCATGATCCCGGAGAAGGTGAACTCGCCCAGCAAGTCGTTGCGCGCCACCGTGTCGTGGTCGCCCTGGTAGATGCGCATGGCGAGCTCGGTCTGGTTGTCGATGCTCGTCGTGGCCAGCAGCTGCTTGGCGTTGGGGATGGACGCGTTGCGCGGGAAGACGACGTGGAAGCCGCCGTCGCCGCGCTCCAGGCCAATGGCCATGGGAATCACGTCCAACAGCTGGATGCGCAGGTTGGTGTTGTCCTCCAGCGAGTGCGCGTAGAGCGCCGCGCCAATGGCCACCGCCTCGTCCGGGTGCACGCCCTTGCTGGGCGGCTTGCCGAAGAACTTGGTGAGCCGGTCCTGCACGACGGGCATGCGCGTCTGGCCGCCCACCAGCATCACTTCGTCGATGTCCTTGGTGGACAGGCCCGAGTCCACCAGCACGCGCGCCACCATCTGCAGGGTGCGGTCCACCAGCTGGTTCGTCAGCTGCTCCAGCATCTTGCGCGTGAACTTCATCTCGATGTTCAGCGGCTGGCCCTGCGCCGTCATCGTGATGAAGGGGATGTTGAAGGGCACTTCCTCGCGCGCGGACAGGTCGATCTTCGTGCGCTCGGCCAGGTCCTTGATGCGCTGCATGGCCACCGGGTCCGTGGCCAGGTCGATGCCCGTCTTGGCCGCGAAGTCCTTGAGGACGTGGTGGATGATGGCGTTGTCGAAGTCGATGCCGCCCAGGAACACGTCGCCGCCGGTGGCCTTCACCTCGAAGACGCGGTCGCGGATTTCGATGATGGAGACGTCGAAGGTGCCGCCGCCCAGGTCGTAGATGACGACCTTCTGCTTCAGCGTCTTGCCCACGCCGTAGGCGAGCGCCGCCGCGGTGGGCTCGTTGATGATGCGCACCACCTCCAGGTCGATGAGCTTGCCGGCGTCCTTCACCGACTGGCGCTGCCGGTCGTTGAAGTACGCGGGCACCGTCACCACCGCGCGCTTGATGGGCGTCTTCAGGTAGTTGGAGGCGACGTCGCGGATCTTCCCCAGGATCTTGGCGCTGACCTCCTGGAGCGTGAATTCCTTCTTGCCGACGTCCAGGGTGACGTCGTTCTTGGTGCCGGCGCGCATGTTGTACGCCACGGCCTTCTTCATCGTGCCGACGACTTCACTGCTGAAGTTGACCCCGACCAGGCGCTTGGAGCCGTAGACGGTGTTGCGCGGGTTGAGCTGCCACTGGCGCTTCGCCTCGAAGCCGATGAGCTCGTTGCCCTTGTCGTCGATGGCGAAGATGGAGGGGATGGTGTACTCGCCGCCCTTGTAGGGGATGAGCTTGACGTTCCCGCTGTCCTCGACGATCGCCGCGCACGAGTTCGTCGTGCCGAGGTCGATGCCGATGATGGGCTCCTTGTGCATCGCGTGTGGGCTCCGGGTGAGGCGTTGCGGCTGGATGGGGTGTGGCTTCCCGGGACCGTATCTCACCCGTCCCGGGTGCGCGAATCGCGAACCATCCGTCATCCGACGGACGCCCTCAAACTTCCAGCGCGCCTGAACCTGCCACCCCCGGGCCGCCCGCCTGGCCGGGTGGGACACGGCCGGCGTCCAAGCGCGCGACCCCGAACACACCGCCCGCGAGGGCAGGGCGGGTCGCTTTACATCCCAAGGGCCGGGAACGAAGGTCAGCCCCGGGGGTTCACATGCGACGGCGAAGCGCCGTGGCTACATCCGAGAGACCACCCATCCACAGAGGGGAGCCGCCGTGGAAGCGAAGGGCTATCTGCAGGAGGTGGGCGCACAGGTCAGCGCCGACTTCGTCAAGAACCGGTCCATCCTGTCCTTCGAGGAGTACCTGTCGCTCTTCTTCACGGACCCGAAGGGGCAGTCGCGCAACGCGGCGCAGTACCTGCGGGACGTGATGGACCACTACGGCACGGAAGCCGTGCCGCACCCCACCGGCACCATCCGGCGCTTCAAGGTCTTCGACGTCCCGTCCGCCGAACACGACGGCCGCGTCGCCGGGCAGGAGGAGGTGCAGAACGCCCTCTACCGCATCCTGGGCAACTTCGTGCGCGCCGGCCGCATCAACAAACTCATCATGCTGCACGGCCCCAACGGCAGCGCGAAGTCCAGCCTGGTCAACGCGCTGAAGCAGGGCATGGAGGACTACTCCCGCCAGCCGCAGGGGGCCCTCTACCGCATCGCGTGGGTGTTCCCGTCGGAGAAGCTGATCAAGGGCTCCATCGGCTTCGGCGAGCGCGCGGGCGCGAAGTCCGCGGAGGGCGAGCTCACCACGTACGCCCACCTGGACGCGGAGTCCCTGGACCTGCGCATGCCCTGTGAGCTGCGCGACCATCCGTTGTTCGCGGTGCCCCCGACGGAGCGCAAGGGCCTGCTGGAAGGGGCGCTCAAGAAGAAGGGCCTGGGCAACGGCGACGGGGCGACGGGGGACTTCCTGTTGTCCGACTACGTGCGCGAAGGCGAGCTGTGCGCCAAGTGCCGCCGCATCTATACGGCATTGCTCAACGCCTACGGCGGGGACTACCTCAAGGTCCTGCGCCACGTGCAGGTGGAGCGCTTCTACGTGTCGCGCCGCTACCAGGTGGGCACGGTGACGGTGGAGCCGCAGATGAGCGTGGACGCCGCCGCGCAGCAGATCTCCGCGGACCGCACCCAGCTCAACATGCCGGCCGCGCTGCACAGCACGGTGCTCTTCGAACCGCACGGCCCGCTGGTGCACGCCAACCGGGGCCTCATCGAGTACGCGGACCTGCTCAAGCGCCCGCTGGAGGCCTTCAAGTACCTGCTGGGCTTCAGTGAGACGGGCGAGGTGCCCCTGGAGCCCTTCGTGCTCCAGCTGGACGAGGTGCTCATCGCGTCCTCCAACGAGAAGCACCTGGGGGCCTTCAAGGAGCTGCCGGACTTCGCGTCGTTCAAGGGCCGCATCGAGCTGGTGCGCGTGCCGTACCTGCGCCGCTACAAGGTCGAGCAGGAAATCTATGACGCGCAGATCACCGCGACGTCCGTGGGCAAGCACGTGGCGCCGCACGCCACGGAGGTGGCCGCGATGTGGGCGGTGCTCACGCGCCTGAAGAAGCCCATCCCGGACCGCTACCCGGCCAACGTGAAGCCGCTGGTGGATCAGGTGGCCCCGGTGGAGAAGCTGCACCTGTACCAGGAGGCGGGAGTGCCCGCGCGGCTGTCCTCCGCGAACACCAAGGAGCTGCTCAAGCTGCGCGAGGAGATGTACGAGGAGTCCGAGGCGTACCCCAACTACGAGGGGCGCTCCGGCGCGAGCGCGCGTGAAATCAAGACGGCCCTCTTCAACGCCGCGCAGAACCCCGACTACAAGTGCCTCCACGCGCTGGCGGTGCTGGAAGAGCTGCACGCGCTCTGCAAGGACAAGAGCGTCTATGAGTTCCTCCTCCAGGAGGTGATGGACGGCTACCACGACCATGAAACCTTCGTGCGCGTGGTGGAGGGCGAGTACCTGGACCGCGTGGACTCGGAGGTGCGCGACTCCATGGGCCTGGTGTCGGAAGGCCAGTACCGCGAGCTGGTGGAGCGCTACATCCAGAGCGTCAGCCACTGGGTGCGCGGGGAGAAGATGCGCAACCGCGTGACGGGCGAATCGGAGAAGCCGGACGAGGCGCGCATGGCGGAGGTGGAGGCCATCGTGATGCCCCAGGGCGAGGCCCCTCCGGACTTCCGCCGCGGGTTGATTGCAAGCATTGGCGCGCACCGGCTGGACAACCCGGACGGCGCCATGGACTACCCGCGCATCTTCCCGGACATGTTCAAGCGCCTGCGCGACCACTACTTCGAGGAGCGCAAGCGCGTGCTGCGCAAGAACAAGGAGAACGTCCTCAAGTACCTCTCCGAGGACCGCAACCAGCTCTCCGCGCGCGAGCAGTCGCAGGTGCAGGACACGCTGAAGACGATGGCGGAGCGCTACGGCTACTGCGAGTTCTGCGCGAAGGACGCCATCCTGTTCCTGATGCGTCAGCGCTACACCTGACGGGTGGGGGCGGGCAGGCATCCGGTAAGCCGATGCCTGCCCGCCTGCTTTTCAATCCGGGCCGGGGCTCGGGATGATGCGGCTTCGCACCGAGTTGCGCGTGTGTCGTCGTCTTTCGTCCCTCCTCATCCTTGCGCCTGGAGAGTTGATGAACCGGTTGCTGTTGGGCACCCCCCTTCTGTGGGCCCTCGTGTCGTGCGCCAGTGCCCCGTCGCAGTCCTCCGAGGACACTCCGGTCGCGACGCACACGCAGGCTCCGCTCCGGGTGGAGCGGGCGCTGTCCCGGCCCGAGCCCACGCCGCAGCCCACGCGCAAGGCGATGGTGCGGCGCATCCTCCCGCTCAACGTGCGGCTGGTGACGACGGAGGGCGGCCAGGTGCGCCGCTCGGCGTCGGGCGTCGTCATCGGCACGGAGGCCGGTGAGGGCGGGCCCGTCAGCTACGTGCTCACCAACGCGCACGCGGTGGAGCAGGGGGACCTGAAGGACCCCGTGCTCAAGGTCGTGTTGGACCGGCGCGCGGAGACGCACGAGTACCTGGCGGAGGTGGTGGCCACGGGCCAGGTGCCGGACGTGGACCTGGCGCTGCTGCGCGTGACGGGCGTGGCGTGGCCCGTGGCGGAGCTGGCCGCGGATGACGAACCGGAGCCGGGCGAGGACGTGGTGGTGGCGGCATCCCCGTACGGCCGCGCGCTGTCCATCTCCGGCGGCATGGTGTCCCAGGTGGAGTGGGACAAGGAGACGAAGCACCCGCGCATGCTGAAGACGGACGCGCCCATCGGCTACGGGGCCTCCGGCGGCGGCATCTTCAGCCTGGAGACGGGGCGGCTGTTGGCCATCGTGGAGGGCTACCGCACCGCGAAGGTGGACTTCGAGGTCGCCTCCCAGAACTTCAGCTTCGACGTGCCCATGCCCGGCGAGACGTTCGCCGCGCCCAGCGCCAAGGTGCGCGGCTTCCTCCAGGCGAAGGGCTTCGGCCGGCTGCTGGAGCGCTCCGCGGACGCGGAGGGTGCGGGGCCGCAGAAGACGGCGAGTCGCTGATCCAACAGCCCCGGACCGAGAAATTGGTGCGGGCCTGATCCAGCGTTAGAGCTGCGGGCTCATTCGCTGGAGGGGTCACGCGCATGTCCGCTCGGGGCAATTGGGATCAGTACTTCATGGACATCGCCCAGCAGGTGGCCACGCGCGCCACCTGCGACCGCAAGCACGTGGGCGCGGTGCTGGTGCGGGACAAGACCATCCTGTCCACCGGCTACAACGGCGCCATCCGCGGCCTGCCCCACTGCGATGAAGTGGGCCACATGATGGAGAACGGCCACTGCGTGGCCACCGTGCACGCGGAGGCCAACGCCATCATCCAGGCCGCCAAGAACGGCGTCGGAATCGACGGGGCGACCATCTACACGACCGCCAGCCCCTGCTGGCCGTGCTTCAAGCTGATCGCCAACAGCGGCTGCACCCGCATCGTCTTTGGCGAGTTCTACCGGGACCCTCGCATCTTCGAGTACGCGGCCCGGCTGGGCCTCCAGCTCGTGGGCGTGGGCGCCGCCGCGCAGCCTCCCTCGCCCGCCACCGGGACCTGAGGGCGGACGCGCTGTCCGGGGGTGGACAACCCCTGGACGCGCTGATCGCCCGGGATGGGGTTCCCGTTCGTTGAATGACACTTGTGAGTGCTCCTAAGTGGCTGTTCCGACACGGGAATTTTAGAACTCCGGCAAGAATTACCGACCCAGGGTTGACGATCCCAGGGGTGCTCCCTAAATCCTGGCCTCGGTAGGGCGGCGGCGGGGGTGGGGCGACGGAAATTCCTAGGAGTTCCAGGTGGTTAACTCATCTCTCATGGCTAGCAGTGTGCCTTCTGTCCAGGATGTGTCGGACCCGGTGGTGGGCGCGGCCCGCTACGACGCGGTTCCGCCCTTGATGGACAGCCTGCTGCACGACGTGCGCAACCCGCTCAACGCGCTCGCCATCCATCTCGAGGTGCTCTCCGAGAAGCTCAAGGGCGAGTCCGGCCAGGTGCCGGCCACCCAGGAGAAGAACCTCAAGGCGATGCGCGAGCAGATCGCCCGCGTGGACGGCCTGCTCAAGCTCTTCTCGGACTTCATCGTGTTTCGCGGAGCGGGCCCCTCCGGGGACGCGCCGCTGTCGGACGCCACCGGCAAGGCCCTGGACGTGCTGGGCCATGAAAGCCGCCGGCGCCGCCTCCAGGTCCAGCGCGACATCGAGCCGGACGTGCAGGCCCGCATGGAGGACACCACCGAACTGGGGTTCTTCCTGGTGCAGGTGCTGATGCGCGCCTTCCAGCGCGCGGACTCTGGCTCCACCGTGGTCGTCTCGGTCCGCGCGGAGGGCGCGAGCGCGGTGCTGGAGGTGTTGGACGGCTCCTCGGCGCCCGAGCGGGCGACGGACACCGTGGCCGCGCTGACGCTCCGCGCGGCCCAGCTGGGCATCGAGTTCTTCGTGGAGGCGGGGACGTGCCGCCTCGTGTTTCCGCGCGCCTGAGGTTCTCCCGCTGACGGCGCGGTCGGTCTTCCATCCGGTTTCATCACGCTTCATCGCAGTGGAGGTTTTCACCTTGGGCAGCGCACGAATCCTGGCCGTGGATGACGAACGTGAGACCTGCGAGGCCCTGGCGGAGATGCTGTCCGCCTGGGGTCACAAGGTCGAGACCGCGTTCGACGGGCATGACGCCCTCCGCAAGGCCGGTGAGTTCCGGCCCGACGTCGTCCTTTCGGACCTCGCCATGCCGGAAACGGACGGTCTGTGGCTGTTGCGCAACCTGCGCGAGGAGCTGCCGGACTGCCCGGTGGTGTTCCTCACCGGCCGCGGCACCATCGACACCGCCGTGGAGTCCATCCGCGAGGGGGCCTACGACTTCATCGTGAAGCCGCTGGACACCGCGCGGCTCAAGGTCTGCATCGACCGCGCGCTGGAGAAGAAGGAGACCATGCGCGAGGTGCAGACGCTCCGGCGCCGCCTCAAGCAGCTGGGCTCCACGGACCTCATCGCCGGCTCCACCGGGATGCGCAAGGTCATCGAGATGATGGAGAAGGTGGCCCCCTCCAAGGCCAGCGTCTCCATCAGCGGCGAGTCCGGCACGGGCAAGGAAGTGGTCGCCCGCACGGTGCACAACCTGTCCCTGCGCCGCGACAAGCCCTTCATCGCCATCAACTGCGCGTCCATCCCCGCGACGCTGATTGAGTCCGAGCTCTTCGGCCACGAGCGCGGCGCCTTCACCGGCGCGGATCAGCGCCGCCCGGGCGTGTTCGAGATGGCCCACGGCGGCACGCTCTTCCTGGACGAACTGGGTGAGATCCCCATCGACCTGCAGGCCAAGCTGCTGCGCGTGCTGGAGGAGGGCCGCCTGCGCCGCCTGGGTGGCAAGGTGGAGATCGAAGTGGACGTGCGCGTGCTGTCCGCCACGAACCGCGACCTGAAGCAGGAGATCAAGAACCAGCGCTTCCGCGAGGACCTCTACTTCCGCCTCAACGTGTTCCAGCTGCACCTGCCGCCCCTGCGCGAGCGCCGGGACGACGTGCCCATCCTGGTCCAGCACTTCGTGGACAAGTTCCGCGGGGACTCGGCCAAGCGCGTGTCCGGCGTGCACCCGGAAGCGATGGAGGTGCTCAAGAACTACGACTGGCCGGGCAACATCCGCGAGCTGCGCAACGCCGTGGAGCGCGCCGTCATCCTCTGCGACGGGGAGCTGATCACCCGCGAGCACCTGCCGCCCGACATGGCCGGCAAGAGCCCGGAGCGCCACACGTTCAAGCTGCCGTTCGGCCTGAGCCTGGACGCCGTGGAGCGCGAGTACATCCTGGGCAGCCTCCAGCGGAACGGGAACAACAAGGCCCGCACGGCGGAGGTGCTGGGGGTGAGCGAGAAGACGCTCTACAACAAGCTCAACCGCTACGCGGCGGAGAACCGGGCCCAGGGCACCCCGGGTGGTGGCAGCCCCCTGGGGGGACAGGGCAACGACGGCCCCATGAGCGCCAGCAGCTTCCTGACCCGCTGATCCGCGCCCCCTCTGGGGCCCGAGGCCGCTCGCCGCTGACCTGACGGGTAGGCAAGAAGGCCCGGATTCCGGGCCCTTGGCAGGGCTCCTGGAGAGCGCGCACGGGGCCTCCCCAAGCCGGTTTAAAAGGGCGGGGGAGGTCTCGAAAACCCCTGTCAATTCTTGACTTTTCCCCCCTGGACGGGGGATCCTCCGGACCTCTCCCACCCGTTGGTGAGGGCCCGGCCGGGACGTTTCATTTCGGGCCACGTCCGCCCCCCATGGTGCGGTCGTCCGACGTGAGTCATCTGGGGTGCCGCCGGGGGGGCACAAGGAAGGCCACAACGCAATGAGCGACGCGAGAGTACTTCACTTCTTCGGTGGCAAGGGCGGGGTTGGCAAGACCACGCTCGCGGCAGCGTACGCGGTGAGGCTCTCCGAAGAAGTGCCCAAGCACCGGGTGCTGGTCGTCTCGTTGGATCCGGTCCAGTCCCTGTCGGACCTCGTGAAGAAGAAGCTGCCGGCGAAGCCCACCAAGCTCCAGGCGGGCAAGGGCGAGGGCGGCCTCTTTGGCGCGGAGCTGAACCCGCCCGCGCTGCTCAAGCCGTTCCTGGCGGAGTACCTGCCGGCGCTGGCGAAGGCGGCGGTGAAGGGCACGCACCTGTCGGACGAGGAGATGGGCAAGCTCTACCAGCAGGCGGTGCCTGGGCTGGAGGAGCTGGTGGCCCTCTTCCACGTGGTGGAGTTGCTGGAGTCCGGTGACTACGATCGCATCGTGGTGGACACGGCGCCCACCAGCCACACGCTGCGCCTGTTCGACATGCCTGCGCAGCTGCGCAAGTTCCTGGGCTTCGTGAAGGCGGGCCAGGACCGCGCCGCCCCGGCCCCCAGTGGCAAGGGCAAGAAGGCGGCCGCTGCCGCCGCGGCGGCGGAGGGCTCGGGCGGTTTCCTGGAGCAGGTGGGCCAGAAGGCGGAGAAGCTGCTCGCGCTGCTGAAGGATCCGGCGCGCACGGCGTTCCACCTGGTGGCGCTGGCGGAGCCGGTGCCCGAAGCGCAGACGCGCATGTACTTCACCCAGCTGCGCGAGCGCGGGCTGCCGGTGACGGAGGTGGTGGTCAACCAGGTGGAGGACCACGAGGGCTGTCAGGCGTGCCAGGGCCGCCGCGGCCTGCAGGCGCCGCACGTGCGCAAGTACCAGGCGCTGGACAAGACCGTGCCCGTGAACCTGCTGGGCCGCCGCGAGGTGGCGCCCCGGGGGCTGGACGGGCTGAAGGAGTTCGCCAAGGAGTGGGCGGCGGGCAAGGAGACCAAGGCGCTGGAGTTCAGCGCGGCCGAAGGGCCTCCGGCGCTGGTGCGCGCCCCGTCCATGCCCCCCATCGCGGCGCCTCCGCTGCCGCCCACGCGGCTCATCTTCTTCGTGGGGCAGGGCGGGGTGGGCAAGTCCTCCTGCGCGGCCGCCGCGGCCGTGACGCTGACGGAGAAGGAGGGGCCGGTGCTCCTCATCTCCACGGATCCCGCGCACTCGCTGTCGGACGTGCTGCAGAGCCGGCTCACCGACACCGAAACCCAGGTGAAGGGCACCAAGGGCCTGTACGCGCGCGAGCTGGACATGGCGGGTTGGTTCAACGCCCTGCGCAAGCGGCTGAAGGAGAAGGCGGAGAAGGCCTTCGAGGGCGCGCCCAAGGCGGGCAACGACGTGCCGGCGGACCTGCTCTACCTGCGCAACCTGCTGGAGTGCGCGCCCCCGGGCATCGACGAGCTGGCGGCCATGTCCGTGCTGACGGATGCGCTGGTGCAGGAGCGCTTCAAGCGCATCGTGGTGGACTCGTCACCTCAGGTGATGAACGTGCGCGTGGTGGAGCTGGCGGACACGGCGAAGACGTGGCTGGGCGCGCTGCACGGCATCCTCAACAAGCACCGGGCCAAGGGCCTGGGCGAGCTGGCGGATGACCTGGCGGCGATGCTCAAGCACGTGAAGCGCTTCGAGGACGCGCTGGCGTCCCCCAGCGAGTCGCGCTTCGTGGTCGTCACGCGCGGCGAGGACCTGGCGTCGTCCCGCACGGAGCGGCTGGTGGAGTACCTCAAGGAGAAGAAGCTCCAGGTGGAGCGGGTGCTCGTCAACCGCGTGGGCCCCAAGTCCACCTGCGAGAAGTGCGAGAACCGCCGCAAGCTGGAGCTGAACGCGGCCAAGGCCATGGAGAAGAAGATCGGCCTGCCCGTGACGATGGCGCCCGCGCTGGGCCGTCACCCCGCGGGGCTGCGCGAGCTGAAGGCGTTCCGCACCGCCTGGTACGCGCTGTCCGCGCCGCCGGCGAAGATCAAGGCGGCCTGAGTTTTCCGCCGCGCCGGGCTCCTTAGTGGGGGCCCGGCAAAAGCAGGGACAGGGGCAGCCGGTGGGGATCCGCCCGGCGCACCTGGCCCAGCAGGTCCACGGCGGTCGCCTCGAGTGAGCGCACCGTCGGGTCCGCCGGCACCTTCAGGTGCTGATGGAGCACCCAGCCCGGACCCAGGAGCATCAGCGCCACCGCCGGCACGATGCACAGGGTCACCACCACGCTGGCGCCGCCCACCGTGCCCAACATGCGCAGCACGGGCGACGCCTGGATGCGCGGGCGCTGCAGGGCCGCGAGGATGCGCGCGAAGAGGGCGCCGCCCACGAGCCCCAGCACCGTGGCCAGTCCCCAGCTCAGCCCACCCACCGGCGTGCCGAGCACCGGCTCCAGCAGCTGGGGCGCCGAGGCTCCCAGCACGAAGGCGAGGACGACGGGCGCGACCGCGACGATGGCGGCCAGCCCCCAGTGTCTGGCGTTGAGTCGGTGCACGGCTTCCCCCTCGGCTACCGGGAGAAGGTGGGCACCGGCAGGCAGGCGCGCCAGAGCGGTGTCCCGTGGACGCGGGTAGGCGTGCACGGGGCGTCACTTCACGGCGCCTCACCTCAGGCGTCGCACTCCGACGGGCTGTCGGTGAAGCCGCCCAGGGGCTCCGGGAAGGTGAGGGCGCCCGCCTCGCTGAGGGTGCCGGTGACGGGCGCGGCGTTGGGGAGCTTCACCTCCACCGTGCGGCCCCGGACGGTGTACGTGCCCGGGGTCCGGGACTCGCGGGGCGTGCCGGAGTCGTCCACGTCCTTCTTCCAGAGCTCCACGCGGCCCCCGTCCTGGAACTTCAGGGCACGGGTGGTGCCGTAGACGCCCACGCCGGGGCCGTACCAGGACACCGCCCGCAGGAGGGCCGGCACGTCGGCCTCCTTTTCGGGCGTGCGGCCCAGCAGCTTCTGCCAGCCGAGTGTGTCCCGGATGACGTCCAGATCCCGGTCCTCCTTCGCCCGCTGGAGGCGGCGCGCGTCCAGGCGCACGGCGGTGGCCAGCTTCTCCACGATGACGTCGCGGTGGGCGCTGTACTCGCACACCTTGCCCTGCTTGCGCAGGACACCCAGGGTGGCGGCGGCGTTGTAGTGGGCCAGCGCGTAGTCCGGGGTGGCCCGGGCGGCCGCCTGGAACTTCTCCAGGGCCGCTGGATAGTGGCCGGACTGGTACAGCCGGAACCCCTGCGTGTTGAGGGCCCGGCCGGAAGAGGGCGCCGCCGGAGCGGCGGACAGCGTCAGGGCCAGCAGGGAGAGGGCGAGGACCATGTGGCTCCAGACGGGCGGACTCCCCGGACATTCCAGGGGGTGCGTAATCGCTTGCGCGTTGATTGGCCTGAACCCTGGTGCTAGTTCGGCGCCATGGCAACCGGCATTGGCTACGCGCTCGACTTCGAGCGCCCGCTCATCGAGCTGGAGAAGAAGATCGAGGAGCTGAAGGCCCTCTCCACCAGCGGCACCGTGGACTTCTCCTCCGAAATCTCCAAGCTGGAGAAGAAGGCGAAGAAGCTCCAGACGGAGATCTTCAGCGACCTGTCCCGCTGGCAGATGGTGCAGCTGTCGCGCCACAGCTCGCGTCCGTACTTCCTGGACTACGTCCAGCACCTGTTCACGGACTTCTTCGAGATGTGCGGCGACCGGCACTTCGGCGAGGATCCGTCCATCGTCGGCGGCTTCGCGCGCTTCGACGGCAAGACGGTGATGCTCATCGGCCACCAGAAGGGCCGCAACACGCGCGAGAACATGGCCCGCAACTTCGGCATGCCGCGCCCGGAGGGCTACCGCAAGGCGCGCCGGCTGATGGAGCTGGCCGAGCGGATGGAGAAGCCCATCCTCACCTTCGTGGACACGCCGGGCGCGTACCCGGGCATCGGCGCGGAGGAGCGCGGCCAGGCGGAGGCCATCGCCGTGAACCTGGAGGTGATGAGCCGGCTGCGCGTGCCCATCATCTCCACGGTGATTGGCGAGGGCGGCTCCGGCGGCGCGCTGGCCATCGGCGTGGGCAACCGCGTGCTGATGCTCCAGAACAGCGTCTACTCCGTCATCACCCCGGAGGGCTGCGCGTCCATCCTCTTCCGTGACGCCAGCAAGGCGGACAAGGCCGCGGACGCGATGCGCCCCACCGCGCCGGATCTGCTGGAGATGAAGATCATCGACGAGGTCGTCCCGGAGCCTCCGGGCGGCGCGCACCGCGATCCGGCCAAGGCGGCGGATGCGCTGGGCAAGACGCTGCGCAAGCACCTGGGCCAGATGGCGGAGCTGGATCCGGACGCGCTGGTGCGCGACCGCTACAACAAGTTCCGCGCCTTCGGCGTATTCACCGGCAAATAGAGGCTCCTCTCCCATGCGACCGCTCGTTCCTCCCTACGTCGAGACGCTCAAGGCCTACGTTCCGGGCAAGCCCATCGAGGAGACCGAGCGGGAGTACGGCCTCAAAGGCGTCATCAAGCTGGCCTCCAACGAGAACCCGCTGGGCCCGTCGCCCCGCGCGGTGGAGGCCATGCGCAACGCCGCCGCGCAGGTGCACCTGTACCCGGACGCCACCAGCTTCCACCTGGTGCGCAAGCTCGCCGCGCACCTGGGCGTGAAGCCGGAGGAAGTGGTGCTGGGCAGCGGCTCCAACGAGCTCATCGAGCTGTTGATGCGCACGTTCACGACGCCCGAGGAGGAAATCCTCCTGTGCAAGGGCTCGTTCCCCGCGTACCGCATCTCCGCGCAGGCGCACGGCCGTGCGTTCGTGGAGGTGCCCATGCGCGAGGGCTTCCGCTACGACCTGGAGGCCATGGCCCGCGCCGTCACGCCGCGCACGCGCATGGTGTTCCTGGCCAACCCGGACAACCCCACGGGCACCACCTTCGGGCGCAAGGACCTGGAGGCGTTCCTCGCGGCGGTGCCGAAGGACGTGCTCGTCGTCCACGACGAGGCCTATGCGGAGTTCGTGCACTGGCCCGACTACGCGAGCGCAGTGGAGCTGTTCCACGCGCACCCGAACCTGGTGGGGCTGCGCACCTTCAGCAAGATCCACGGACTGGCCGGCATCCGCCTGGGCAGCGCGGTGATGGACGCGAAGCTCGCGGGCTACGTGCACCGCACGCGCATGCCGTTCAACCTGACGACGGTGGCGCAGGCAGCGGGCATGGCCGCGCTGGAGGACCCGGAGCACGTGCAGCGCACGCGTGAGAACAACCGCGCGGGCCTGCGCTTCTACGGAGAAGAACTGCCGAAGCTGGGGCTCACGCTGACGGATAGCCACGCGAACTTCGTCTTCGTGGACTGCCACCGTCCGGGGGCCGAGGTGTACGAGCAGCTCTTGCGCCGGGGCGTCATCGTGCGGCCCATGGCGGGCAACGGCCACCCGAACTGCCTGCGCATCTCCGTGGGCACGCCCCAGGAGAACGCGCGCTGCGTGGCCGCGCTGAAGGAGGTCCTGTCATGAGCACGCGTCCGTTCATCGTCGCCATCGACGGACCGGCCGGAGCGGGCAAGTCCTCCGTGTCCAAGCTGCTCGCGCGGCGGCTGGGCTTCGCGCTGGTGGACACCGGCGCCATCTACCGCTGCGTGGCGCTGATGGCCTCGCGCGAGGGCATTGCCTTCGACGACGACGCGAAGCTGGGTGAATTGCTCGGGCGCGTGCGCATCCACTTCCAGGTGGTGGGCGAGGAGAACCACGTCTTCCTGGGTGGCGAGGACGTGTCGTCGGAGATCCGCACGCCGCCCATCTCCATGGGGGCGTCGCAGGTGTCCGGGCGGCCGGTGGTGCGCGCGGGGCTGCTCGCGCTCCAGCGGCGGCTGGCGCTGGAGGCGGCGTCGGGCGCCATCCTGGAGGGCCGGGACATCGGCACGGTGGTGTTCCCGGACGCGGACGTGAAGTTCTTCCTCCAGGCGAACCCGGAGGTGCGCGCGCGCCGCCGCTTCGAGGAGCTGTTCCAGAAGGGCGTGGACAGCAGCCTGGAGGGCGTCCTCCAGGACCAGACGCGCCGCGACGCCGCGGACTCCGGCCGTGAAGTCGCTCCCCTGCGGCCCGCGGAGGACGCGGTGCACGTGGACTCCAGCAGCATGCCGCTGTCGGAGGTGGTCCAGTCGCTGGAGCACGAAGTCGAGCGCCGCCGGGCCTCGCGCGGCGCCTGAAGTCGTCGCCCGAGCTTCGGGCCTTCCGTCAGAAGCTGACGCCGTCCGTGTTGGGGGCGGGCACCGTCATGGTCAGGCGGGCCTGGGTGCCGTCCTTCTCGTAGAAGCGGTGGTAGAGGTACAGGTCCGCCATCACCTGCTTCACGTAGCCGCGCGTCTCCCGGTACGGGATGGACTCCACGAACAGGTCCAGGGGCAGGCTGCCGCGCTCCTGCGTCCAGCGCACCGCCGCCTTGGGGCCCGCGTTGTAGGCCGCCGCCGCGAGCGCCGGGTGCGCGAAGCGCTTCATCAGCTGCGCCAGGTACCACGCGCCGTAGCGGATGTTGCGCTCCGGGGCGAACAGGTCCGCGGGCGCGGGCGCGGGCTCCGCCATCTTCTGGGCGATCTCCGTCGCCGTGGGCGGGATGATCTGCATGAGGCCGCGCGCGTCCGCAGCGCTCATGACCTCCGGGCGGAAGGCGCTCTCCCGCCGCATGATGGCCCACACGAGGAACGGATCCAGCGCCTGCCGCGTGGCCTCCGTCTCCACCGCCTGGGCGAACGCGCGCGGGTAGAACGCGGCCAGCGCGTCCGGTGCCTTCGCCCCGAAGGCCCGGCCCCACAGGTGGCGCGCCGCCACGACGTGCGCGTGGCCGAACTCGCCCAGCTGCAAGAGCGCGTGCGCGAACGGCAGCGCCTGGTCCGCGCCGCGCAGGCCTGACACGCGCGACTGCACCTCGTCCGCCGCGTCGCGGAAGAGGCCCGCTCGCGTCAGTGCCACCGCCAGCTCCAGCTCCGGCGGGCGGGGGAGGGTGAGCTGCTTCGGAGGCTGCGGGAAGGCCGCGGGCGGCGTGCGTCCCAGCTCGCGCAGCCGCTCCGTGGCGAGCAGCGCGTAGAACGACGCGGGCGCCGCGCTGATGACGGCCTCATAGGCGGGCCCCAAAGTCGCCGGCTTGCCGCCGCCCAGCTCCTCCGTGCGCGCCTGCCAGTAGCGCGCCTGCGGCGCCATGCTCGTCTTCGGATAGGCCGTCACCAGGTCGTCCAGCGCCTGGCGCGCCTTCGCGTACTGCTCCAGCCGGATGTGCGAGAGGGCGCGGAACCACATCGCCTCGTCGCGGCGGCGCGAGCCCTTGTAGCGCTTCTCGTAGTCCGCGAAGGACTTCGCCGCGTCCTCGAAGCGGCCGCCCTGCAAATCCAACCACGCGGCGAAGAACGCGCCTTCCTCACCAGCCGCTTGGGAGGGATAGGCCTTGTCCAGCGCCGCCATCAGCTTGCGCGCCTTCTCGTTGTCGTCCGAGCGCAGCGCCCGGCGCGCCACCACCAGCGCGGCCTCCGCGGCGATGGCCGGCGGCCCCTTGCGCGCCACCGCGAGCGCCTTCTCCGCCTCCTCGCGCTTGCCCCGCGCGAAGAGCACCTGCGCGCGCAGGAGCGCCACCTGCGCCTGGGCGGGCGCGCCCTTCACCAGCCCCTGCTTCTCCGCCGTCAGGAGTTCGTCCTCGGCCCGCGCCGCCGCGCCGTCGGAGAGGAGGCCCCGGGCGCGCTGGAGGTGTTCGGGCAGGGTGAGCTTCACCGCGGGCTTCAGCGCGGCCAGCTGCTCCAGCGCCTCGTTCGCGTAGGGGTGGGTGGGGAAGCGCAGCGCCACCGTCTTCAGGTCCGCCCGCAGGCCCGCCGCGTTGCCGGTGGCCGCGCGCGTCTGGGCGCGCTGGAAGAGCAGCTCCGGGGTGGGCTGCGCCGCCGCCGCGGACTCCAGCACCGGGGCCGC
Organism: Corallococcus sp. AB045; assembly: GCF_003668895.1. Lineage (NCBI taxonomy): Bacteria > Pseudomonadati > Myxococcota > Myxococcia > Myxococcales > Myxococcaceae > Corallococcus > Corallococcus sp. AB045. The sequence goes on along the minus strand of NZ_RAWN01000170.1, from coordinate 2,585 downwards.
GTCCTTGGGCCGGTGTGCGTCCAGGAGGGACTCACCCAGGCGGGCGCGGGCGCGCACGGCCAGGGCGGGGGAGGCCTTCTCCAGGGCCCGCTCGAAGTCCTTCGCCGCGCCGTTGGGGTCGCCCGCGTAGAAGCGCGCCTGGCCCAGGTAGAAGGCGTGGAAGGCCTCAAGGGGCGCGGGGGGCGCGTGGCGGGTGAGCAGGTCCCGCGCCTGAACGGCGTCCCCGTCCGAAAGTACCAGGGTCCCGGCGAGCAGGCCCAGGCGGCCCGCGTCCGGGCACTTCGCCTGCTCGCACGCGGCGAGCTCCGCCCGGGCGAGCGCCGCCGCGTCGGACCGGTGCAGGCGGACGGCCTCCAGCGTCGCCGGGGACTGCCCCAGCGCCACCCCCGTCACCCAACCCGCCACCCAGCCGGTCCAACTCATGGGATTCTTCCTTTCACTTCGCGGCCTTGCGGCTTCGGAACGAGAGGTTTGCAGTCGACATTCCCCACCAGGTGGGCGGGGGTCGGTTTGACAGTCGGCCCGACAAGTCCTAGATCCCGCGCCCACGGGCTGGTCCCGCGGGGTTGTCGGCCCGTTGCGCTATCCGGAGGGAATCCTTACGTTGCGCCGCTGTTGAGCGCTACTCCGGACCGCCGTCGTGTCAGGAAGACCTGTCGTCGCAGGAAGACCTGTCGTCGGTAGCACCTGCTCGTTCACAGACCTCGGGGGGGGAAACAGCTCATAGGGGAGGCTCCATGAAGCCGTGTCCATCCGATCTGCCGCAGACCATCAATCCCGAAGCCGGCCCGAAGCGGGCAGGCGTCGAGACGCATCGCAACCTGAACTGCAACCACTACGACAACTGCCTCGATGAGGCCGTCCGTCGCGGCTGGCAGTCGTTCACGTGCATGAAGTGCCCGATGTACGCCAACCTCGCTCCTCCGCAGATGGGGCTGGAGGCGTACGCCACGCAGCGCCGTCCTGTCTAACCGGGACGTCTGACATGGGGCCCGTTCCACCGGGCCCGCGCGAGCTTGCACCCGGTCACGCCCGAAGCCCGGTCGTGGCCGGCGTCCGCGTCGGCGTTCCTCCCGGAAGCCTCCGCTTCAGGGGACCGCGGCGTAGATGACGGCCACCCAGTACTGACCCTGGCCGAAGCGCTTGGAGTTGCCCCGCACCAGCCCCACGCCTACCCGGGTGTAGGTGGCGGTGGCCAGGCTGCGTGACTCCGGTACGGCGCTCGGGTCTCCCACGACGAAGAAATCCACCGAAGCGGTGCCCGCGTCCGGCAGCGCGGAGAACACGCGCTCGTGCAGCGGGGACGGGTCTCCGTCTCCGGCGGTGGGCTCGTCCTGCGCCAGCGCGCGGCGGGCGTGGTCGCGCGCCAGCCGCTCCAGCGCCTCGCTGCGCGCCAGGGGCGGCAGCTTGAGCGTGGCGCGGTGCCGGGACAGGGCGTCGTAGACGTCCGACACCGGGTCCGACGGAAGCGTCGCGCCGGGGGGGGCCGCGGTGAACACCTCCGTGACGACCGCCTGGTCGCGGCCGTCCACTTTATGGAAGACGACGCCCACGCCCATGAAGCGGAACGCGGGGTCCATCAGGTTCTTGCGGTGGCCGGGGCTGTGCTCGATGCCGAAGTGCGCCGCGAGCGGGCCCGCCGCCAGCCCCAGGTTCTCTCCAGCGCGCACGTAGCGCGTGCCCTCCGGGAGGCGGCGGGTGAGCGTGGAGCCGTCCGGCGCGATGTGCGCGAAGAAGCTCTCCGTCGCCATGCGCGTGCTGTAGCGCAGCGACACGTCCTCCAGCGTGGGATCCGGCGTGAGCTCCGGCAGCTGGTGCGCGCGGCGCAGGGTGTTGATGCGCTCGTAGATGGCGGTGCGGGCCTCGGCCAGCGTGGTGGGTTCGCGCTGGGACTCCTGTCCGCCGCGCGCGGCACGGGCTCCCACCTGCACCAGGAACAGCGACGCCACCTCCGGCCCCACGTTCGCCTGGCCCACCACCTCCACGGTGTAGCTGCCGGGAGTGTTGAAGCCCACCAGGGCGCAGAAGCCATTGGTGCCGGAGGGTGCGCGGCTCAGGGCCACGGCCTCCACCTCCCCATCCGGCCGGGTGACGAAGACCTGCGGGCTGAGCAGCGGCGGCACGAGCCGTCCGCACACGCGCTTCTCCGTCCCGGCCTTGGCGATGACCCGGGGGAAGGGGAGCACCTCCGCTTTTCGGTCCGCGACGAGCAGCACCAGCGCGGCGCGCTCGCCCAGGAAGGCCACGCCCACGCCGAAGTGGCTCACACGCTCGTCGTTGAAGTCCGTGCGGGCGAGGAACGTCTCGATGGCGTGCGCGTGCACCCAGGCGCGGATGACCAGCACCTTCGGGGATGGATCCGCGGCGCCCGAGTCGCTGACCGCCTCCGTCAACGTGAGCAGATCCGGGGCGCCGGTGGTGAACTCGCTCAGCGCCTCGCGCGCGAGCCTCCGGGCCGCGGCCTCCAGCGCCTTGTCGCTCGTGGGGGCGCGGCGGCCCACGCGTTCGAACTCGCGCAGCACGTGCAGCCGGGCCCGGGCCTCCTGGGCCTGGGGCTGGCTGGCTCTTATACACATCTCCGAGCC
>NZ_RAWN01000169.1:0-20820 GCF_003668895.1 Corallococcus sp. AB045 | reverse complement strand
CCCTTCCCCTCCTCCCGAGCCGCCCTCCGAGGTCGCGCGAACCGTGGCGCTGGAGCCCGCGGATCCGCTCTCCGTGCTCAACCAGGCGTTCCGCGACGCATACGCCGCGCGCCGTGAGGCCGTGCTGTCCCGCATGGGGCCCGTCATCGCGCAGATCGACGACGTGCTCATCCTGCGCATGCGCGGCCAGCGCTTCGAAGCGCCCGCGCGCACGCGCCACTACCACGAGTACAAGGCCGTCACCCACGTGCCGCTCGCGCTCCACGTCCTGCTCGCCAGCAAGGACACGCTCGATGACGAGACCCGCACGCGGCTCACCACCTTGCGCGGCCTCATCACCGCCTCGCGCGGGAGCCTGGATGGCCGGGGCCTTCCGGCCGAAGCCCTGGCGCGGCAGCACCGCCTGCTCGACGCGTCGCTCGCGCTCGTGGACGGCGTGCTGGCGGCGAACCGGGTGACGCAGGCGGAGCTCTCCGCGTTCATCCACGCCCGGGTGCCGGACCTCCTGAAGAACGCCGAGGACGCGGCGAGGGATCAGATCGACACCATGCACGCCTCCGTCGAGGCGTGGAAACGCCAGATGACCGCCGAGGAGCGCGGCCAGCTGCGCGCCGTGGTGGCCGCGTCGCACATGTCGCGGCCCGGCAACGTGGCCGCGCAATACTTCTCCATCACCCTGGGCGACACGTGGGAGGGGCGCTTCCACGAGGAGGATCAACAGCCCGGCAAGCGCGTGCTCTCCTCGGAGGCGACGTTCGACGAGCCCTCGGCGTTCTCGCTGCTGGCCACGCACGTGCTGGACGCGAACACGTCGCGCGGCATCTTCGGCGAGGAGACGCGCATGGCCAGGGATCTGCTCGCGGACGCGGCCGAGCGCATCCTCGCGGGCATGTTCCAGACGTCGCCCCAGCCGCCCGGCACGAGCGCGCCTTAAGCCACTCAGGGGCGCGTGAGCGGCAGCTCCACCATGAACGTCGCGCCCTCGCCCAGACGGCTGTCCAGGGACACGCGCCCGCCCTCGGCCTCCACGATGGTGCGGGTGAGGTAGAGCCCCAGGCCCAGGCCGCCATAGTGGCGCTCGGACACCGCGCGGCCGTAGCGCTCGAAGAGGCGGGGCCGCTGCTCCGGCGAGATGCCAATGCCCCCGTCGTGCACGGTGAGCCGCGCCACGGGCCCGTCCGCCACGAGCCGCACGGACACCGGCGTCCCGGGGCCGTACTTGAGGGCGTTGTCCAGCAGGTGATCCAACACCTGCGCCAGCCGCGTCCGGTCGAAGCAGCCGCGCACCGACTCCGGGGCCTCCACCTGGAACTCGCAGTGCTCCAGGGCGAACCTCGGCGCGAAGCCAGCGGCCACCTCGCGCACCACCTCCGCGACGTCCACCTCCTCGCGCTGCAGGCGGAAGGTGCCGGCGCTGATGCGCGACACGTCCAACAGGTCGTTCATCAGATCCGTGAGCCGGCGGACCTGGCGGTGCCCCGTCTCCACGTGGGCCTCGATGATCGGGGCGAGCGGCGAGTCCGGATGCGACTTCACCGCGCGCGAGAGCGCCTGGAGCTTCAGACTCAGCGGCGTCAGCGGTGTCTTCAGCTCGTGGCTCGCGACGGAGAGGAACTCGTCGCGCAGGCGGATGGCCTCGCGCGCGCCCTGGAGCAGCCGCGCGTTGTCCACCGCGAGCCCGGCCACGTTCGCCAGCTCCTGGGCGAAGCGCAGGTCCTCGTCGCCATACCGGCGGCTGGAGGTGGTGACCAGGAAGGTCAGCGCGCCCAGGATGTGGCCCCGGGCCATGAGCGGCACGGTGAGCAGCGAACGGATGCCCACCCGCCGCATCGTCTCCAGGTGCTCCGCGTCCTGCGCCACGGACTGCATCACCGCGTCCGTGACCTCCGGCACCAGGGTGGACCGGCCGGTCGCCAGCGCCACCGCGGGAGGATAGACGGGCCGCTCCTGGGGCATCGGCGTCAGCCGCTGCACGGTGGCCGCGAGCGGCGCCTGGGCGGGATCCGCCGCCACCACCTGGACGCGCTCGAAGTGGCCGTCCGCAAGCAGCACGTCCACGATGCACCAGTCCGCGAGCGCCGACACCGACAGGTTCGCCAGCGACGCCAGCGTGGCGGAGGCCTCCAGCGACGACGCGAACAGCTCGCTGGCCCGTGCCAGGAACGCGGCGCGCTCCTCGCCCAGGGCCTGCGCCTGGATGTCGATGCAGGTGCCCACCCACTCGCGCACGGAGCCGTCCGGCCCCAGCACGGGCATGCCTCGCGCGAGCATCCACACGTACGAGCCATCCACGCGGCGCAGCCGGTAGCGCGTGGCGAAGAGCTGCGTCCCCGCCTTGGCCCGCTGCCACGCCGCCAGGGCCCCGGCCCGGTCATCCGGGTGCAGGGCGAGGAGCCACCCCTGGTTGCGCAGCTGCTCCGCCGTCTGGCCGGTGAAGGCCGTCCACGACGGAGAGATGGGCGTCAGCGCGTCCCTGGCGGGCTCCGTCGACCAGGTGACCTGCGCCGCGGTCTCCAGCAGCCGGCGGAGCCGCTCGGTCTCCTGGCGCAGTTGGGCCACCTCCTCACGCAGGGCGGCCTCGGAACTGACGGGAGGCGTGGGGAGGCGGCTCGGGTCCAGGAGCGGGGACGTCATCGTGGTGCCTCAGTACACGTTGTATTTGGCCCGAAGCGCTTCGTGCTCCTGCGCGTTGCGCGACGGGTGCAGGACCTTCTGCGCGTCATGCAGGTAGTACCAGTAGTCGCTCTTCACCGGCCGCAGCGCGGCGAGTAGCGAGTCCACCGTGGGCGCGCCAATGGGGCCCGGCGGCAGGCCCGCGCGGGTGCGCGAGTTCCACGGATCCGAGTTGTCCCGCAGCCGCTTGAGGAACGCCTTGCGGTCGTTCCACTCCGCCAGTTCGTAGCGGCTGGTGGCGTCCACGCCCAGCGGGAAGCCCTTGTCCACGCGCTTCCAGAGGATGCCCGCGACGAGCGCGCGCTGGGAGGGCACCGGCTCCTCGCGCTCCAGCATGGAGGCCATCACGACGATGTCGTGCAGCGACCGGCCGCTCTTGGCGATCTCGTCCTTGTGCTCGTCGTAGAAGCGCGCGCGGAAGGTGTCGATCTGCCGCTGGATGAACGCCTCCACCTTGAAGTTGTCCGCGATGATCCCGTACGTCTCCGGGTACAGGTAGCCCTCCAGGCTGCGCACAGGCAGCGGGAACGGCGCGGCGAAGCTGCTCGTGCGGCTGGCCGCGGCGATGTACTCGCCCGGTTTGATCAGCCCCTGGGCGGCGAGCACCTGGTCGGTGTCGCGCAGGCGCCAGCCTTCGATCATCGCGAAGGGCACGTCCTCCGGCAGCGGCTGGCCTTCCAGGGCGTTGGCCAATTCCGCGACGGAGGCGGTGGGGTTGAGCATGAAGCGGCCTGCCTTCACGTTGAGGCTGCCCCGGCGCCACAGGTGGAAGCGCCACACGTTGGGGTCGTCCAGGAAGCCCTGGGACTGGAGCTGCTGGCCCAGCGAGCGCGCGGACGCGCCCTTCTTCACCACGAACTCCTTGGGAGCGGGATCCGCCGCCGTGTGCGGCGCGGTGGTGGCGTTCTGGAAGTGCATGAACACGCCGCCTGCACCCGCGACCGCCAGGACGATGAGCACGAGGAGCGCGACGAGGATCTTCTTCATGGGGCGCCAACCTATCAAAGGCCCTGACGCTTCCAACGAGAACCACCGTGCGCCCGGCCGGGCAGGCGGACGCAAGCGCCCCCTTCTCAACACCCGGCGATGGAGGCGCCCCTCCCCCCGCGCCTCGTCTAGGATGACGGCCTTGTTCGTCGACCCCCGCCGGCTCGAAACCTTCCGCGTCGTCGCCTCGACCGGGCAGATCTCCGCCGCCTCCCGCCTGCTCCACCTGTCACAGCCCGCCGTCACCGCGCAGGTCCGGCAACTGGAGGCGGACTGTGGCCAACCGCTCCTCGTGCGCACGGCACGAGGGGTGCGGCTGAACGCGGCGGGGCGCGTACTCTTCGACTATGCCCAGCGCATCCATGGCCTGCTGGATGAGGCGGCGCTCGCCATCGCGGCCGAGGAGACACTCACCGGAGAGCTGGCGCTGGCGGCGAGCACCACCGTGGCCAATGCCATCGTGCCGGGCCTGCTGGCGTCCTTCCTGCGCACGCACCGTGAGCTCCAGGTCCGTCTGGAAGTGGGCAATACACGCGAGGTGCTGACGTGGCTGTCGGAGGGCCGGGTGCCGCTCGGGCTGGTGGAGGGCCACGCGCGGGCGCCCGGCATCCGGCTGGAGCGCTACCTGGATGACGAGCTGGTGCCGGTGGTCTCGGCACAGGGGCCGGCGGAGTGGTCGCGGATCCGCACCATGGAGGCGCTGCGCGAGGTGCCGCTGCTCTGGCGGGAGCAGGGCTCCGGCACGCGCGCCGTGCTGGACCGGGCCCTGCGCAAGGCGGGCGTGCGCAAGGGGCCCCGACGCGGAGACCTCCAGTTGGGCAGCACCGAGGCGATCAAACGGGCGGTGTCCCTGGGCCTGGGCGTGGCGCTGTTGTCCCGCTGGAGCATCGACGGCGAGCTGTCCCTGGGCCGCTTCCAGGTGTTGCCCGTGCCGGGGCTGCGCATCCCGCGAGCGTTCTCCTGGGCCCTGCCCGTGGATGATCCATCCGGAGCCGCGGGCCGCTTCCTGCGCCATGCCCGCGCCACGCCCCCGGTGCTGCTGCCCTGAGCCCGCGGCTCACGCCGCCCCAGTCGCCGCACCATGACCGCCACGCCTCCGGTGCTGCCCTGAGCCCGCGGCTCATGCCGCCAACCCCAAGAGCAGCGCGCCCAGGCACAGGCCCGCCATGAGCAGCCACAGCGCCACCGCCTGCGCGAGCGGACGGAGGCCCACGGCCCGCAGCGTCTCGCGCGTCAGCCCCGCCCCCAGCAGGAAGAGCGTCACGACGAGCAGTTGCCGGGCGACGGCCGCCACGCCCTGCCCCACCGGTTCGAGCGACGGAAACAGCGTCACGACCGCCGCCGCGCCCAGGAACCCGGCGATGAACCACGGCCGGCGCACCCGGCCCGTCACCGCGTGGCCTTCGCGACGCCGCCATGCGGCCAGGCCCACCGTCAGCGGGAGGATCCACAGGGCCCGCGCCAGCTTCACGGGCGTGGCCACCGCCAGGGCCTCGGGGCCGTAGCGCAGCGCCGCGCCCACCACGGAGCTGGTGTCGTGGATGGCCATCGCGCACCACAGTCCGAACTGGTGCGGCGTCAGGCCCACCGCGTGGCCCACGACGGGGAAGACGAACAGGGCCACCGCGTTGAGCAGGAACACCGTGCCCAGGGCCACGGACGTCTCATGCTCCTGGGGCCGCAGCACCGGCACCACCGCCGCGATGGCGCTCCCGCCGCAGATGGCCGTGCCCACGCTGATCAGCAGCCCCGTCACGCGGGGAACACCGAGCAGCCGGGCGAGCCCCACGCCCAGCGTCAGGCACAGCGCGATGCCCACCACCGTGTAGCCCAGTCCCTCACGCCCCGCCGCGAGCACCGTGCGCAGGTCCATGCCCGCGCCCAGCCCCACCACCGCCAGGGACAACAGCCGGGGCGTCAGGGCCCGCGTCGTCGCGGCGAACGGATTGCCCACGGTCAGGGCCACGCACAGCCCCGCGAGCAGGGCCACGCCGGTGGAGACGGCAGGAAGCAGGCAGAGCGCCGCGCACAGCGGCACCAGGACATGTCCTGCCGTCCATGCCTGGGGACGGACAACGGGAAGCGGCGGAGGCGTTTCCATGCGCCAGGAGATGCGCCCGGCGGCCTCCGGACACCAGATGTCAGATGCGATAAGGCATCAGCTTTCTGGATGGCTCACGGGGATGAGCAGGGACAGCTCGTTGGGCGTGAGGACTTCACAGCCGTCGCGGGTGACGAGCACGGTGTGCTCGAACTGGGCGGACAGGCTGCCGTCCGCGGTCACGACGGTCCACCCGTCCGCCATCATCCGGATGTCCGGCCGCCCCAGGTTGATCATGGGCTCGATGGTGATGACCATCCCCGACTTCAGCGTGATGCCCGTGCCCGCCTTGGCCACGTGAGGCACGTGCGGCTCCCCGTGCATCTGCCTGCCGATGCCGTGGCCCCCGAACTCCTCCACCACGCTGCACCCCTCCGCCTTCGCCAGCGCCATCACCGCCGCGCCAATGTCCCCCAGCCGCGCGCCGTGCCGCACCACGGACACGCCCACGTCCCGGCAGCGCCGCGCCACGTCCACGACGTGCTTCGCGTCCGCGGAGACCTCGCCAATCATGAACGTGGCGGACGTGTCGCCGTGGAAGCCGTCCAGGTGCGTCGTCACGTCCACGTTGACGATGTCGCCGGGCTTCAGCACTTCATCCGTGCGCGGGATGCCATGGCACACCACGTGGTTGCGGCTGGTGCACACCGTGGCCGGGAAGCCCTTGTAGCCCAGCTGGCTGGGCGTCCCACCCCGCCGCGCCGTGTCCTCGCGAACCCACGCGTCGATGTCCGCCGTCGTCACGCCCGGCTGGAGCCGGGACCCCACGTGCGCCAACGTGCCCGCCGCCGCGCGGCCCGCGAGCCGCAGCCGTTCCACTTCACTGCCCTTGAAGAGGGGAATTCCCATGCCGGGCAAGGTGGCACCCGCCCGTCCGGAGCGTCCAATGCTGTTCTGGCATGACGCGGCCTGCGTGCACGGCGCGCACGACTCACGCTAACCTCCCGCGCGTGAGCATCACGCACCTCCAGTCCTTCGTCGCGGTGGCGGAAGAGGGCCACGTGGGCCGGGCCGCGCTCCGGCTGCACATCACCCAGCCGCCGCTCAGCCGTCACATCCTCGCCCTGGAGGATGAGCTGGGCACGCCCCTCTTCGAGCGCGTCCCCCGGGGTATGCGCCTCCTGCCCACCGGCGAGGCCCTGCTCCACCACGCGCGCCGCATCCTCGCGGAGGTGGAGACCGCCGCTCGCACCGTGCGCGAGGCGGCCGGGAGCACGAAGCCGCCCCCGGCCTGACCGCGACTACGACCAGGCGGCCATGCCGCCAATCCGGCGCAGCATCAGGATGGGGCCGTCGTCCATGCGCCGGCCACGCAGGTCAATTTCACAGTCGATGACCCAGTCCCCATGGCCCTCCGGGTCCATGATGCGCTGCTGGGCCTCCCACTGGCGCGTGCCTGCCTCCTTGAGCTGCGTGTTCGCCGGCTTGCGCGCCTGGGGCGTGAGCACCACCAGCTTGTGCTCCTCGAAGTACGGCGCCATGGCCTGCTCCAGCTTCGGCGCGGTCCACTCGCCCAGCGCGTTGTCCAGCATGCCCAGCGCGTCCAGGTAGCGGCGCTGGCCCAGCGCGCGCAGCAGCCGGTGCAGCTCCTCGCGCACGCGCGCGGCGAAGGCCTTGGGGTCCTCCGTGAGCTCCTTGGGCTTGAGGTCCACCACCGGCTTCACTTCGACGGGGGCCTCCGGATTGCGCATCCGCTCCCACTCGTCCAGGAGGCTGGAGTCCACCTGACGCAGCGTCGCGCGAAGGTGGTCGAGGATGTCGTCCAGGTCCTCGTTGCGGAACTTCTCCGGCACCGTCTGCACCAGCGACTTGTAGACGTCACCCACGTAGCGCAGCAGCACGCCCTCGCTGCGCTGCAGGCCGTACTCGCGCACGTAGTCGTGGAAGGACATGAAGCGCTCGAACATGTCCCGGACAATGGACTTGGGCCGGATGTTCTCCTCGCCCACCCACGGGTGCTTCTTCGCGAAGGCGTTGAAGGTGCCGTAGACGAACTCACGGTTCGGCTTGGGCCACTCCAGCTTCTCCAGCTCCTCCATGCGGTCGTCGTACTCCACGCCCCGCGCCTTCATCTCCTGGATCTTCTCCCCCTTCAGCTGGTGCAGCTGCGCGTACAGCACCACGTCCGGGTTCTCCAGGATGGACTCCACCAGCGTGACGACGTCCAGCGCGTACGTGTCCAGCGTGGGGTCCAACAGCTCCAGCGTCTCATGCAGGTACAGGGACAGCGTGTGGTTGAGGCTGAAGTCGCGCTGAAGGTCCTCCGACACCTCCACCGTCGCCGAGTGCTTCTCCCACTGCACCACCTTCACGATGCCCGCGTCGCGCAGCGTGCGGAAGTACATCGCCGCGTCCTTCAGCAGCTTCTTCTTCGTGTAGTCGGAGCTGTGCGAGCGCATCACCAACTGCACCAGCCGCTTGTAGCCGCCACTGCCCTCCGTCTTGTCGCTCTGGAGCAGGTTGAGCAACAGGCCGTGGCTCACGTCGAAGCGCGACTCCAGCGGCTCCGGCATTCCGTTCTGGAGCCGCTCGAAGGTGCTCTTGTCGTACTGCACGAAGCCCTTCTGCGGCGGCTTCGCCTTGGGCGACTTCTTCTTGCCCGCGGCCTCCTTCGCCGCCTGGCGGATGTTTTCAATCATGTACTCCGGGGCCTGCGCCACCACGCTGCCCTCGGTGTCGAAGCCCTTGCGGCCCGCGCGGCCGGAGATCTGCTTGAAGTCGCGCACGCTCAACGTCGTCAGCTTCTCGCCGTTGAACTTGAACAACTGCGTGAAGAGCACCGTGCGGATGGGGATGTTCACGCCCACGCCCAGCGTGTCCGTGCCGCTGATGACCTTGAGCAGGCCCTGCTGCGCCAGCTTCTCCACCAGCAGGCGGTACTTGGGCAGCAGGCCCGCGTGGTGCATGCCGATGCCGTGGCGCAGGAAGCGCTGGAAGTCCTTGCCGTAGGGCGTGTCGAAGGGGGCGTCCAGCAGCGCCTGGCGGATCTCCTCCTTCTCCTCCTTCGTGTTGAAGTCCACGGACATCAAATTCTGCGCCTGCTCGGCCGCGGCCCGCTGCGTGAAGTTCACCAGGTACACGGGGTACTTCCCGCGCGCGATGAGGTCCTGGATGGTCTCGTGCAGCGGCACCTCGCGGAAGTCGAAGTCCAGCGGCACGGGGCGCTCGGAGCTGCGCACCGTGGCCACCTCGCGGCCGGTGAGCTTCTCCAGGCTCTGCTCGATGACGTGCGTGTCGCCCAGCGTGGCGGACATCAGCAGGAACTGCGTCTTGGGCAGCGCCAGCAGCGGAATCTGCCAGGCCACCCCGCGCTCCTTGTCGGAGTAGTAGTGGAACTCGTCCATCACCACCGCGTCCACGCGCGCGGAGGCGTCACGCAGCGCGAGGTTCGAAAGAATCTCCGCCGTGCAGCAGAGGATGGGCGCCTCGCGGTTGATGGACGCGTCGCCCGTCAGCATGCCCACGTTCTCCGGGCCGAAGGCCTTGGAGAGCGCGAAGAACTTCTCGTTCACCAGCGCCTTGATGGGGCACGTGTAGAACGACACCTTGCCCTCGGCCATGGCCTTGAAGTGGAGCGCCATGGCCACCAGCGACTTGCCGGAGCCCGTGGGCGTCTTGAGGAACAGGTGCTTGTCGCTCAAGAGCTCCAGGATGGCCTCCTCCTGGGCGGAGTACAGGCTCAGGCCGTTCGTGGCCACGTAGCCCACGAAGCGGTTGAGGATCTCGTCGGCATCGAGAGGGGGCTCGCCGGGCTTCGGCAGCAGGGCGGCGAGCGGGGCGCGGGTGTCGGCGGAGGCACTCATCGGCCCTGACTCTAGGGGTTGGCGCTGGGGCCACCGTGAAAAATCGCGCGGCTCAGCGGGAAACGTACAGTCCCACCGCGATGTGACCCTCCGTCAGGGGTCCGCCGGCCGCAGGGCGCTGCCAGCACACCCGCCCCGCCTGCTCCTGCGACAGGCAGGGCACGTCCGTCACCTCCAGCGAGGCTCCGGCCAGGCGGGCCTTGCGCACGGCGGCGCTCCGCGTCAGGCCCAGCAGCTCCGGCGCGGGGGGCGGTGTCACCTCGGGGCCCTGCTGGACGAAGAGGGCCCGCACCTCGCCGGGGCCTCCAGGGGTGAAGTGCATTCCCGTCCCGTCCGCGGTGACCCCGCCGTGCAGCTCCAGCTCCACCGGCCCGAGCACGATGGGGCCGGCGCCGAGCCGCGCCTGGACCCGCGCGAGCGACTCACGCAGGTCCACCAGCAGGGCCTCCAGGTCGATGGCGTCGCTCATCGCGCCAGGGGCCTCCACCGTGGCGTGGCCCCCCGGCTCACTTCAGCGTCCCGGGCGTCGTGGACTCCAGGACGGGCGAGCGGGTGGGCGTGCTGGTGGGGGGGAGCTTCCCGCCCCCGGTGGCTTGCACGGTGAGCACCAGCTCGGTGCCGCGCGGCAGCAGCGTCCCCGGCTCGGCCGAAGCCGCGGTGACCAAGGCTGCGTCCTTCGCGCCGTCAGGGAACCGGTGGGGCACGCCGATGGCGGACAGCAGCAGCCGCGCGTCGGCCACCGTCTTGCCCACCACCGCTGGCACCACCACCAGCGCCTCCGCCTGGGGCGAAGGCGGCACCGGCACCACCCGGAACTTCAGCCGCGACTGCGCCGTCAGGTTGTAGGCGAAGCGGTTGGTGTAGCTGGCGTCCATGGGCGCGCCGTACATCTTCAGCCGCGTCCGTCCATCCGTCCGCTCCTCCGCGGTGATGGACAGCGCCACGGCGATCTCCGCCTCGGCCTCGGGGATGTGGTACCAGGTCGGCCGGTAGCCGATGCGCTGCAGCTCCACCGCCAGGTCCTCGTCCGAGGCGTAGAGCTCGCGGATCCGTTCGATGGTCGCCGCGTCCAGCTCCCGCTGCGCCTCCGCCACGCCGCGGCCCACCGACGAGATCAACGCGCCCAGCGGCGCGCTCAGCGCCTCCAGTTGGGGGACGTCATTCGAATCCGCCATGGTTCAGCCCTCCATCGCCTGGCCAATGATCAACTGCACGGGGCCCGAAGCGAGCGGCTTGCCGGGCTCCGGAATCTGCCGCAGCACGCGCCCCCACTGCCCGGGCTCCTTGACGAAGAGCGGCATCAGGTCCACCCGCAGCCCCGCCTCCGCCGCGCGCCGCCGGGCCGCCGAGGCCGTCAGCCCCAGGAAGCCTGGCACCTCGCGGGCGGGCGCGTCGCCCGGCTCGGGCGCGGCGGGAGACTGCTCCACGAACTGGGCCTCCGCCTCCGTCACGCCCTCGGGCGTCGTCTCCGTCCACCGCACGCGCACGGTGCTCAACCGCACCGTCGTCAGAGACGCGCGCACCGCTTCAATCTGCTGGCCCGCCGACTTCAACTTGTCGGACAGCACCAGGGACGTGGCCTGTTCCTGAGCGGGCTCCTTGGTGGGCTCCACCGCCGCGGAGGACACGGCGCGGATGCCCTCCCTCGCGGGCTCCAGGACCACCATCGTCCCGTAGTCGATGAGGGTGCTGCTCATCTTCACCGGGAAGGTGGCCACCCCGGCGGAGTCCAGCCGGAGGTGGGAGCCGAAGGTGGCGCTGGTGACCTCCATCTCCAGCACGCCCTCCTGGTTCGTCACCCCGGTGTCGCGCAGCTCGAAGGTGCCCGCCTTCGCGGGGACCCACCACGCCACCTTCATTCCCGCCACGGGGACTCCCGTGGCCTTGTGGAACACGGCCCGGACCTTCATCGAGGCACCTCGCAGGACAGCGCCAGCGTCCGCGACGCGGCATCCACCGTGAGCGCCAGGATGCGGGCCTGCTCGCCGGCCGCCACGCGCAGCGTCGTCCGCGCCTCCCCGGCCGCGTCCGTCCTCACCACCGCGAGCACCACGTCCGTGCCCGCCAGCGGCGCCACGCCGGACAGCGACTGCGTCGTCCGCCGGTCCAGGTTGAACTCCACCTCCACGCCCGGCAGGGCCTCGCCCGCCGCGTTGCGCACGCGCACCACCACGCCCGGCACGCCCCCGTCGCCGATGACGCACCGGGCGTCCAGCACCACGGGAGGCAGGCCCTCGTTGGCCGGCACCGCGACGAAGCTGCCGCGGATCACGCTGACGATCTCCGTCTTCGTCTGCGAAGAGGCCACGTCCGCCAGCCGCACGGGCCGCATCTTCAGGATCTTCCCGGTGGCCACCGGTCCGGTGGTGGTGGTGGACGTCTCCACGCGCAGGTCCATCCGCAGCTCGAACTCCAGCTTCGGCACGTAGTAGGTGAACTGGCGGCCGGGGGCGCCGGCCGCGGAGATGCCCCCCAGCTCCTGCTGGGCCTTCGCCAAGCCGTCGGCCAGCTCGAGCAGGTACTCGTCCAGCGTGCCGAACAACTCCTGCGCCTGCTGTGTCGTGTCACTCATCCCGCGCTCCCTGGCGCCCGCGTTCCCGCCGCGCGTCACGTGCCGTGTCGCGTGCGTCCATGTCGTCCATGCCCATGCCGGCGCGCTCCATCTCCATGTCCATCCGCTGCTCCATGGACTCCATGTCCATGCCGGCCATCGCCAGTCCGCGCATCATCAGGGCCTCGGTGTCCATCGAGCGGGGATCCATCCCCCGAAGCTCGCGCGCCACCGCCACCCCCTTCTCCACCTTCCCTACCGTGAGCCCGCCGCGCCCCACCAGGGCCCGGCCCACCTGCCCGAGCGAGGGCAGCGCCTGGCCCTTCTCCAGCGCGAGGGGCTTGCGCGCCGCCGAACGCGCCTCCTCCGCCGCGTCCGACAGCCGCCGGGTCGCGGACCCCAGCTCGCCCAGGGTCATGCGCCCCCGGCCCGGAGACTCCAGGACGCGCTGCGCCAGCCGCGTCGCCAGCTTCGCGCGCTCACGCGCCTTGCGCGCCCACTGCTGGCGCAGCGTCTGCTGCTTCTGCGCCTGACGCCGGGCCGCCTTCCCCGTCTCCAGGCGCTCGCGGCGCAGTGCCTCCACCCGCTCGGCCTCCTCCGCCTCCGTCCGGCGCCGGGCGTACAGCTTCTGCTCCAGCAGCCGCCGCGCGGTGTCCCGCTCGTGCTGCTTGCGCTCCGCGATGCGCGACTCCGGCGTGTGCTGGACGACGGGGAACTGCTTCGCCAGCCGCTCGTCCACGGGCGCTTCCTGCACGCCGCTCAGCGCCTTCATCGTGTCTTCGAGCTGCCGGCGCTCCTTCAGCAGCGCCGCCAGCTCCGGGTCGCTGGCGGCCACCTGATCCAGCGAGGGCACGGGCGCCGCCGCGGACGTGTCCGCTCCCGGAACAGGAGCGGACGCACCAGCGTCGTCGGGGGCCCCGGCGGCGTCCTCCTCGAGCAGGTCTTCCCAACGGACGTGTGACATGCGCGGCGCCCCTCCTTCGTCAGGTGACGTTGCCCACGGCGGTGTCGATCTTCCCGCTGACGGCCTCGCCCTCCGCGGTGCCCTTGAGGCTCTTGGCGATCTCCGCGCAGATCTGCTGGAGCGCCGCGGGCGGGGGGATGGGCACCAGCTTGGTGCGGATGAGGCTCGAGCCCTCGGCGGAATAGCTGTACTTCTGCGAGTGCTTGGCCGTGACGGTGGTGACGTGGCTCTTGTGGCCCTTCACCAGCGTGGTGAGGATGCCCTTGTCGCGGTCCACCTTGCGGTCGCGCGTCTGGGTCGAGTCGTCCGTGGACTCGTGCATGGAGATCTCCATCTTCACTTCGATGATGGTCTCCACGAACTGGTAGAACGTGGGCGTGAAGCCGAGCAGGAGCAGCGGGTACTCGGTGGTCCCCAGCTTCACGAAGCCGGCCCCGTCCCGCACGGCGTTGCCGCTGTCGTCGATGCGGTAGCCCGCCATGAGCTGGGCGATCTTCAGCGATGAGCTGTCCAGCGCGTACTGGGCATCCGCGATGGCGTTGCCCAGGTTGCGGACCATCTCCCCGAAGGGGACGTTGAGCAGATCCTGACCAATGGAGTTGGTGGGCATGGTGCGCGCGCTCCCGGGCTACTTCGTGGTGGGCGTGGTGCCGGCCCTGGACGCGATGAGCGCGCGAACCCGCTCCTCGAAGAGGGCCGGCGGAGGCACCGGCACCAGCTTGGTGCGCAGCAGGCTGGAGCCCTCCACGCTGTAGTCGTACTTGCGCGTGTAGCTGGCATCCACGGTCGTCACCACGGCCTGGGGCGCGCCGCCGCGCTTGAAGAGGCGCAGCCCGCCGGCCGTCCGCGTGGTGGACTGCATCGCCACCTTGCTCTCCGTGCTCTCCGTCATCTTGATGGCGATCTTCACCTCGATGATGGTGTCCACGAACTGGTAGAAGTTGGGCGCGAAGCCCAGCTCCATCATGGACGAGGGCGTGCCCGCGAAGGACACCTTGGTGTCCACCCGGATGGGCTTGCCGGAGCCGTCCAGTTGGATGTTCCCGTCGGCGTCCCGCAGCAGCGCCTCGCCGCTCATCATCTCCGCGACGAGCATCCCGCTCTTGTCCAGCTCGAGCTGCGCCTCGGCGATGGCGGTCGCCATCTCACGAATCATGTCCCCCATGGGGACGTTCAGCAGTTCCTGACCGACGTTGGGCATGGTGTCTGGGTCCTTGCGCGCTTCAGGCGGGAGTGTTGGTGGAGGCCGCGGGGACGGGCGGCTGGGCGGCGATCTCGTTGAGCAGCTGGTGCAGGCGCGCGGGCGGGGGCAGCGACACCAGCCGCGCGGCGATGGAGCTGGCGCCCTGCACCTCGAAGCCATACTTGCGGCTGTACTCGGCGTTGACCGTCACGGAGAAGACGCCGGCCATGCCGCCCGTCACGCCGCCGCCCACGGAGAACTCCGTGGACTCGCGGATGGTGAAGGTGAGCTTCGCCTCGAGCGTGGCCTCGGCAAAGGCGTAGAACGTGGGCGTGAAGCCGAGCGCGAGCAGGCTCCACAGCTGCCCGTCGCCCAGGTCCACGGTGCGCTCGGACATGCGCTTCGCGATGTCCAGCGAGTTGACGTCCAGCGCGTGCTGCGCGTCCGCCACCGCGCGCCCGAGCCGCTCGATGAGCTCCGGCAGCGGCGCGTCCAGCACCGTCATCATCGCGCGCTGGCCCTGCGTGGTGTTGTTTCCTGGCATGGGGCCTCCTTACGGGTACCAGCGCTGGAGGTAGTCGCCGATGGCCTGGAGGAACTGGGGCGGCGCGGGCACCGCCACCAGGCGGGCCTTGATGGTCGAGCTGCCGGACACGCTCAGCTCGTACTTCACGGCCAGGTGCGCATCCACGTTGAGGGCGCGCAGCTCGCGCTCGGAGCTCTCCTCGCGGTCCGCGGACGGCTTGCCGGCGATGCGGTTGGCCGACAGCAGGAAGGCGGCGGGGTTGCTGGTGCCCAGCATGGTGCCGGAGGGGCCGGAGACGGTGACGATGTTGCCCGCGGACTGGGCCTGGAGGCCCGCGGCCAGCAGGCCGGAGCTGGAGCCCGCCGTGATGGCGGCGGCCAGGTTGCGCGCCGTGTCCGCGGCCGTCACCCCCAGCGTGAACTGCCCGGGCTGCGGGGCGACGCCGGTCTCCACGGCCACCAGCTGCACGTTGTCGATGACGACGGTGTCGCGCGGCTGGGGCGAGGCCGGCGGGCGGCCGTCGCCGAAGCGGCGGGCCACGCGGATGGAGCCCGCGGCGGACAGGACCGGCGCGGTGGGCGTGCGCGCGAACAGGGTGAACAGGGCGTGGTCACCGGTGCCGTACAGGTAGACGCGGTCCCCGCGCGCGAAGGCGCCGAAGGCGGTGTTGGCGTTGGCGTCGCGGATGGCGCGGGCCAGGTTGGCGGCGGTGGACTCGGCGGTGGCGCCCACCGCGAAGGTGGTGCCCTGGGTGAAGTCCGTGCCGCGGAAGGTGACGACGGCCGTGGTGGGCGCGTTCGCCGCGGCGCGCGTGCGCGGCACGATGCGGGCCTCCCGGTCCGCGCCCGTGGGGTCGAAGGCGGCCGTGGCCGCGACGGTGCGGGCCACCAGCGCCGCAGGCACGCCGGCGAACTTGAAGACGACGCGCCGGTTGGCCGCCAGGTCGGAGCCGCTGAAGTCGACCGTCGCGCCCATGCCCCGGGCCGTGAGCCTGCTGGCCGCCACGCCCCGCGACGTCAGCGCCCGCAGGACGTAGTCCGCGCGCTTCTGCGACAGGCGCTGGTTGTAGCCAGGGGCCGGCGGGGTGCGCAGGTCCGCCCAGCCCTCCAGCACCAGCGAGGCGGACGGATTCTCCGCCAGCAGCGCCGCCACCGCGTCGAGCACGGCGGAGGGCTCGCGGTCCGTGCCGTAGGTGGTGGTGGGCACGTCGTGGATGTCGGTGTCGAAGTAGAGGGCCCGGTTGCAGTCAGCGCCGGAGACGACGACGAAGGCCGCCGGGTCCACCTGCTGGCCAATGTCCGCCAGCGCCGCGCCCACCGTCGCCGCGGTGCTGGTGTAGCGCGTGCCGTTGGTGGCCGGCAGCAGCAGCGCGGGCGCGGGCGTCACGCTGCCCAGCCGCGCGATGACCAGGTTGTCGCCGGGCGCCGCCTGCGGCGAGGTGCGCACGGTGATGACCGAGCGGTTGATGGCGTAGAGGTCCGGGCGGGTGGTGCTGGCGGTGACGCCCGACTGCATCTCCCAGTCCATGAAGACGCCGCCCAGGTCTCCCGCGGCCTGGTTGGTCCAGGAGGAGTTGTTGCGCAGGGCCACGAGCAGCTCCTGCGCCGTCTCCCACAGCGTGTCCTGGCGGGCGACGGGCAGGCCGGTGCTGTTGGGCCCCACGCCGCCGTCCAGCGCGTAGCTGGTGGTGCCCACCGTGAGGTGGCCCGGCGCGTTGGCCACCAACGCCAGACACGCGTACGGGGGAATGCCCTCGCCGTCCTGCACGGTGAGGGTGGCGCTGCCGCTGGCGGAGGACGTCTCGAGGCTGTACTCGCTCGACTCGTTCTCCCGGTCGTAGTTGAAGTTGACGTCCACGTCGACGGTGGTCGAGTAGTAGACGTTGAGGTTCACCTCCAGGTCGGCGTACTGGAAGTGGTAGAAGGCCGGCCGCAGCCCCAGCGACAGCAGGTTCTGCGTCATGCCCGGCAGGACGGTCTGCCCCATGCGCAGCGTCTGATCCACGCTGTTGGTGTCCAGCTTGGTCTGGGCCTCGGCGATGGCGAGCCCCATGTCCCGGATGAAATCGGAGATGTTGAGATCCGCGAGGATCTTCCCTGCTTTCGGCATGGTCTACCCCAGGGGTGAAGCAACGGGAGGAAGTGAGACGGCGACTTCGGGACGAACGGTGTCCGGACGGACGACCCAGTAGGCGTGACGGTCCTGCTCCAGCGTGATGCGGCGCGCGTCCACGTGCAGCCCGGACCGCGCCCAGCCCAGCACCCGCTCCGACAGCGGGAGCCGCCCGGCGCCGGCCAGCGCCACCGCGGACTCCAGCCGGGTGCGCGCCTCCGCCAGCCGGCCCAGCTTCGCCAGCGCCAGGCCGTGCCGCTCGTGGTGCGCGGCCAGGTCCAGGAGGGCCAGGTCGCTCGTGGGAGGCTGCTGCTGGTAGTGGGCCTCCACGCGCTGGCAGAAGGAGATGACGGCCTCGTGGGCCCCCGAGCGCTCCAGCGACTCGAGCACGCACCACGCATAGTGACGCTGGCAGACGTCGGAGCCGCCCTGGAGCGCGGCCAGCCGCAGCGCTTCCCGGTAGTGGCGCAGCGCCTCGTCATGCCGGCTGGCCAGCGCGAACACCTTGCCCTGCTCCGCCACGCGGAAGTGGAGCGCGAGGGAGCTCACTGGGCCACCAGGGAGGCCCGCGTGCCCCGCGCTTTCAGCTCCGCGACGAGCCAGCGTGCGCGCGTGTCCCCCACCGCGGGCTGGAAGGTATGCGGCAGCCGGGAGAGCGCGGTGCGCGCCTCGTTGGCGGGCAGCCCCAGCACCGGGGCCAGCAGCTCCGCGGCCCCGGCGGGGTCCTTCGAGTCCTCCACCGTCAGGCGGAAGCTGCGGAAGTTGAGGAGCTGCACGGCCAGCTTCGCGCCTGCGGCCTCCAGGGGAGCGGTGCGCGCCACCACGTCCGCGCGCGACAGTCCCGTGTGCAGCACCACCGGCAGCCGCTTGAGCACCTTCGGCACCAGCGCCGGGGGCATGCCGGTCTCACGCACCAGCAGCTCCGGGAAGCCGGCGTCGGAGGGGGCCTCCAGGAGGCTGACGTCGAAGCGCTGGAAGGCGTGGTCCAACAACCGCACCCCACCCCGCGCTCCCAGCTCCCGCCACACGCGCTCCGCCTGCTCATGCGAGAGGTCCCGGGCCACCAGCGGAGGCTCACCCGGAGTCACGCCCTGCGCCTCCAGCGCCGAGCGGACCACCGCGAGGCTGACCGCTTCCGTGGCGAAGACGTCATAGCGGGCCGTGGGCGGATGGCTGGCGTCCACCTCCGCGCCCAGCGGGGCGAAGCGCTCCCGGAGCGCGTCCACCGTGGCCTGGGAGACGGAGCCGAGCACCGTGGGAGGCGTGGCGCAGAGCGCCGCGGCGGCGTCCGCCAGGGGACAGCCCAGGACGGCCGCCAGCTCCGTGGAAACCTCACGGAAGCGCCCGCCGTCACGCAGGTACAGGGCCACGTCGTAGGTCTGCCCGGCGGGGGGAGGAAGGGGCGCGTCATCCGGCTCCACGACCACGCGCAGGCCGGCGTTGCCCAGCACCTCCGACAGACTCCTGGCGAGCTCCTCGGGCAGCCCTCCCGCCAGCACCGCGGGGGCGCGGAACAGCCGCGCGGCGAGCTCCGCCGGGGGCAGATCGAAGTGGGGCACCAGGGCGCGGACGATGCTCGCGGAGCCTCGGTGAAAGGAGAGAACAGTGACGCGCCGTGAACCGTTCATCTGGAAACACGAGACACCATCCGGTGTTTTACTGTCAACGATTCGCGAGGTGTGAGGCGTTTACCAATGTCTGAGAAATGCCCGCTCGCTCCTCGGGATCCAACCTCCTCCGTCATGACGCGGGCTGATACACGCCCGTGAAACATCCGGGTGGGCCTGGGCCGGCGGGACGCGCCTGACGCCCTGCCTGCCGGGTCTGTGCTCACAGGCACACTGGCAACGGCTGAAGCGCGCATGGCCATGGACGGAGGGCCTCCCCATCCTGCCCCCGCGACATTCATGGGGGTTGGACATGCGGACAGCGAAATTCTGGATGGGGACACTGCTGGCGGGCGCGCTGGCGCTGGGTTACGGGTGCGGAAGCGAGGCGAAGGATCCGACGCCGCAGGACGTGCCACAGCAGCAGGTCCCGGACGCGGGCACCGACGCGGGCGTGCTGCTGACGCTCACCGACGCGCAGATCGCCCGCGTCCTGCAGGTGGCCAACGAGGGCGAGGTGATGCTGGGCCAGTACGCCGCGCCGCTCGCCACCACGCAGGCCGTGATCGACTTCAACAACCAGATGGTGACGGAGCACACCGCCGTGAAACAACGGCTGGACGCGGTGCTCGCGGACCAGGGCATCACGCCCGAGGACTCCGCCCTGAGCCTCCAATTGCAGACGGAGGTCCAGGAGTTGATGCAGGTCCTCGCCGGTCCGAACGCACCGGCCGCGGGCACCGCGCTCGACCTGGCGCTGATCAGCGCGCAGCTCGACGCGCACACCCAAGTCGCCTTCCTCTCCGACAGCCTGCTGACGACGCAGATCACCAACACGGCCCTCGCGCAGGAGGCGCTCACCGAGCGGCAGGCCGTGCAGCAGCACATCGACGCCGCGGGGGACATCCAGTCGAACCTGGTACTCCCACCCGCCACGCCGTAGCCGGAGCGCTTTCCGTCTCTGGATAAAAATACAGCTCGGGCTCTCAGAACCTGAGAGCCCGAGCCTGTGCATACGACCCGTGGGGGAGGATTCGACCCAGGTGCTTTCCAATCGTGTCGGACCGGTTTAGTAGGAATTTGGACCGCCGATGCAAAAGCCAACCGAACCGACCTCCGCGCAGAGCGAGCCGCTGACGACGGGCCGGGTCCTGCGCTCCACGTATGAGATTGGCACCGTGCTGGGCAAGGGCGGCATGGGCGCGGTGTTCCTCGCGCGCCACCTGCGCCTGCCGGGCAAGCAGGTCGCCATCAAGGTGCTGCACGGCGCGGAGGAGCTGTCGGAAGAAGTGGCGGTGCGCTTCCGGCGCGAGGCGGAGATCGCCTCCCGGCTGGGGCACCCGAACATCGTGGAGGTGCTGGACTTCGATACCCTGGAGGACGGCACGCCCTTCATGGTGATGGAGTACCTGCGCGGTGAGGGCCTGTCGCGCCGGCTGCGCAAGCAGAAGCAGCTGCCGCTGGAGGAGGTCTTCTCCATCTCGCGGCAGATGGGCGCGGCGCTCCAGGTGGCGCACCGTGCGGGCGTGGTGCACCGCGACCTGAAGCCGGGCAACGTGTTCCTCGTGCCCACGGAAGCGGGCGGCGTCGTGGGCGAGCGCGTGAAGCTGCTCGACTTCGGCATCTCCAAGCTCGTGGACTCGAGCACGGTGCAGACGCTGGACTCCGTGCTGATGGGGACGCCGCAGTACATGGCCCCTGAGCAGGCCATGGGCCACAACAGCAACGTGGACGCGCGCACGGACCTCTTCGCGTTCGGCTGCATCGTCTACGAGATGCTCGCGGGCCGGCCGCCCTACTCCGGCGACAACGTCGCGGAGCTCATCTACCAGATCGTCCACCTGGAGCCCCCGCCGCTCCTGACGCTGGCGCCCCAGACGCCGCCGCACGTGGTGACGGCCATCTCCCGCGCGATGGCGAAGAAGCCGGATGACCGCTACCCGGACGTGGGCTCGTTCATCCTGGAGCTGACGGGCAGCCCGCTCCAGTCGCTCTCGGAGGTGAAGCCAGAGCAGCGCGCTCGCCCCGCCAATCCCACGGCCCCGCCGTCGGTGCCGCGTCCGCCGGACCGCGAGGAGCACATCCCCACGGTGGGCATGCGTCCCCACGCCGGCCGAGATACGTCCCCCCCTCCTTCCGGACCGGAGACGGCGTCCCTGGCCGCGCAGCCGCTGGCCCCCGCCCGCCCGAAGTGGCCGGTGGCCGTGGCCGTGGGGATGGCGGTCATCATCGCGTTCGCGGTCGCCTTCTTCTGGAAGCGCCCGGGCGTGACGCCGCCCGCCGTCGTCGTGGTGAATCCCCCGGCCCAGCCCC
>NZ_RAWN01000168.1:0-20930 GCF_003668895.1 Corallococcus sp. AB045 | reverse complement strand
GGGAGGCGGCGTCGCGGCGGGAGGCGGCGTCGCGGCGACGGGGGCCTGCTGTTGCGCGGGGGCTTCCGCGGGCTTCGGGGTACAGGCGGTGACACCGGCGGCGGTGAGCACCGCGAGCCATGCGAGGTTCCTTCGTCCCATGCCCATCACGTGACGCTCCTTGAGTACGTACGGCGAAAAGAAAAGGGGCGCGAGCCCAGGTGGCCCGCGCCCCGAAGTCAACGGTCCCGCATCACCTTACGGCAGCGAGGGGGTGTTCTCCGTGAAGTATTCGTGGCTGTCCGCGTTGTTACGCGCGCGCGTGGGGTTGGACTTGGCCAGGTTCTTCGCGGCCGTCTGGCCGTAGGCCCAGTCGTCCGTGCCGGCCACGACGGTGAAGTGGCTCATCTCGTGGACCAGCGTGCCCGCGCGCGAGTCCGTGCCCGTGTTGGGGGCGCTCCAGAAGGCGCCGCACACGTAGATCTTGTACGGCGAGGCCGGGTACACGTACGCGTACGTCCCGCTGTCGTTGCAGCTGCAGTCCACGACGACCGCCGCGTTCGCGAACGCGTTCTTGATGTTGTTGAAGTGCGTCTTGATCTCGTTCCAGCCGCTGCTGGAGTACGTGCCGAACCAGGTGGTGTAGCGGCTGGTCGCGGACGGCGTGCCGCTCAGGTACGTGTACGAGTTGTTGGAGTAGGTCTTCGCGCTGTTGTACGCGTTGGTGATGGTGGTCTGCTCGGAGCTGGTGCAGGCCCCGGAGTAGGACAGGCCCTGCGCCGTCACCGTGCCCATCGCCTCGGCGCCATCGCGGCTGGTGCGGCGGCCCTCGATGAAGAGGCTGACCGAGTTGGACGACAGCGCCGCTACGCCCTCGCGCGCCTCCAGCTCGTAGCGGATGGTGTACGTGCCGGAGACGGACAGGTCATACGCGTCCGACACGACGACCGGGCCGGAGATGCTCTGGCCGGGGGCCAGGGTGATGAGGTCCTCGGCGCGGCCCTGCACGCGCTTGAAGTGCGCGCCCGTGTACTCCACCGGCTGGCCGTCGCGGGACACCGACAGGCGGCCCTCGTTGAGGCCCTCGCCCGGCGCGTCCCACTTGTAGAGGGTCACCGGCGCGGAGGAGGTGTTGGTCAGCGTCACCTCCACCGCCACGCGCTCGCTGGCGGCCATGGAGGCCCTGCCCGCGGTGACCTGCGCCGTCAGGGCGCCCTGGGCCTGCTCCGTGGCCTCGGTCGGGGTGGGCTCACCCTCCGCCGGAGGAGCGCCGCAACCGCTCAGCAGGGAGACGCCGACCACCGTGCCCATCAGCCACTTGAAACCGCGAAGGCTCTTGCTCACGAGGAACTTCCTTTCGGAAACGACGCGACGGAACACCCAAGGGGAATGCCCGGGGATACATGCTTATAGGGGAAACCGGGCCCGCAGATGATGGCACGAAATACTGTGAAATAAATGCCTGCCGACTATCCGGGTTCACGCCGCGTCGCGGCCAACCGTGGCATGGAGCGTTAGTCTTCACGCGGCAGGCATTGCCTGCGGCACCAACAAAGACACAGGGAAGGGGTGGCGGACGATGCGCGCGGTGGTGTTCGAGCACGAGGAGCACGAAGGGCCAGGCCTCCTGGGGCCGGCGCTGGAGGCGGCGGGCTTCACGCTGGTGCGGCGCTTCCGGACGGTGAAGCGCGAGGACGTGGACGCGCCGCTGGTGGTGGTGATGGGTGGGCCCATGGGCGTGTACGAGGCGGACGCCCATCCGTTCCTGAATGAAGAGCTGGCGTTGCTGGGAGAGCGGCTGGCGAATGACCGCGCGTGCGTGGGCGTGTGTCTGGGTGCGCAGCTGTTGGCGGCGGCGGCGGGCGCGACGGTGTCGCCGGGGAAGAACGGCTTCGAGGTGGGCGTGGGGCCGGTGCGCTGGACGCAGGACGCGCTGAAGGACCCGGTGGTGGCGGGGGTGAAGCCGCGCACGGCGGTGGCGCACTGGCATGGGGACACGTACACGGCGGTGCCCGGCGCGACGCTGCTCGCGTCCACGGACCGGTACACGCAGCAGGCCTTCCGCCTGGGGAAGTCCTATGGCTTCCAGTTCCACCTGGAGCTGACGGCGCAGGAGCTGGGGCGCTGGCTGGAGCTGGGCGAGGAGGACCTGGTGACCCGGGGCAAGGACGTGGCGGCGCTGAAGGCGCAGCTGCCCAAGCTCAAGGCGGCGGAGGCGGAGAACACGGAGCTGCTGCACCGGCTCGCGCATCAGCTGGCGAAGGGCCTACGCTGACAGCCGTCCAAGGCAAGGGGAGGGCCGGACGCCATGAAGCTGACCCGCCTGCACGTCCATCACTACCGCGGGCTCGCGCCGGACACGGTGCTGACGTTCGGCCCTGCCTTGAACGTGGTGGTGGGCGCGACGGGCAGCGGACGCACGACGCTGCTGGAGCTGGTGTCCGCGGTGCTGTGCTCGGACTTCTCCGGCCTGCTGCGGGAGTCCTTCGCGCTGGACTACGCGCTGCGCTTCGACGCGCTGACGGTGGACGTGGCCGTGCGCAACGAGCCGCCCGCGGCGCTGCCCGCCAATGCCGGGGAAGGCGGCCCGGGTGACGCATTGGCGCTGCCTCCGGCGGCGTTGGCGCACGGGCTGATGCCCTCCATCGTGGCGACGGTGCGGTGGGACGCGGCGGAGGACGCGCGGCTCGTGATGCGCGCCAGCGCCACCGGCTTCGCGTGTGAGGTCGCGGGCGCTGCGGGCTTCTCCAAGCGCATGCACTGGTCGGTGTTGGATAGGTCCGTGTGGACGCTGCTCTTCATGGCCGCGCAGTATCTGGAGCGCGGCGTGAAGGACCGGCTGAAGGACCTGCTCCGGGAGACGTTCCTCTTGGCGCCGCCGCGCTTCGACGAAGCGCTGGGCATGTTCGAGCGCATCGGCGCCATCCGCTACGCGATGGAGCAGCGCGGTGAGGAGTTGTTTCCGCTGGGGCTGATGGCGCTGCCCACGTGGATGCCCGGCTGGCTGCGCGAGCAGGTGGAGCGCGAGCCCGTGCCCCCGTCGCTGCTCCTGCGCCACGACGCGCTGCCTCAGGGCTTCCTCGCGCGCTTCGTGACGCTGGCGGGGTTTGCCTCCGGCACGCTCACGGTGGACGTGACGGAGACGACGCCGCTGTCCCAGGGCGGCCGGCTGGGCTTCAGCGGCTTCCGCTTCGCGTTCGTGCGCCCGGACGGCACGCCGGTGGCGCAGGAGCAGCTGGGGCACGGCCAGAAGCGGCTCTTGTCCTTCCTCTACTACCTGGACGTGCACGAGGCCTTCGTCATCGCGGACGAGCTGGCGGACGGCCTGCACCCGGACCTGGTGCGCGCGTGCGTGCGGGACATGGGGGAGAGGCAGGCCTTCGTCACCAGCCAGAACCCGCTGCTGCTGGAGC
Organism: Corallococcus sp. AB045; assembly: GCF_003668895.1. Classification (NCBI taxonomy): domain Bacteria; kingdom Pseudomonadati; phylum Myxococcota; class Myxococcia; order Myxococcales; family Myxococcaceae; genus Corallococcus; species Corallococcus sp. AB045. Next base: position 17,538 of record NZ_RAWN01000168.1, on the reverse strand, counting down.
AGCTGGAGTTCACCCACGCGGAGCAGCTGCGCACGTCGTTGATCCGCTGCGAGGCGGGGGGCGGGCCTGGGAGATGGCGGTGGACGCAGCCCACGCCGGAGGAGGCCGCGCGGTGGTTCGACGTGTACCGCGCGGGCACCGTGCCGCTGGGCGCGGTGCTGCGCGCCCAGGGGTTCGGGTGACGGTCAGGGCGCCGTCGACCCCTTGAAGAGGAAGTCGTCTTCGAAGCCGCGCGAGACCAGGTTCCTTCCGAGATGAAGGGTGCCGGAGAAGTAGCCAATCCCCACGAACGCGCCCTGCTTGTTCACCGCCACGTCCGTGAAATACGGGCGTCCGGTCGAGGTGTACGTGTGCCGCCACTGCTGCTGACCCTCGATGCGCTCCAGCCTCGCGGTGAAGAGCGTGTAGCCGGAGGCCGAGTCCGGCGCGGTGGAGGCGCCGCCCACGACCACGGCGTCGTCCTCGGCCATGGCGACCGCGCCAACGGCTTGCGGATATCCGCGCGCCCAGCGCTCCTCGCCGGCCCGGGTCCACGCGGCAAGGAAGCCGCCGCCCGGAACCGCGGGCGTTATCGTCTGGCCCCGGAACGTGAAGGCGCTGCTGAACTGCCCTCCCACCACCACGCGGTTGCCGTGCACGGCGATGCCCGCGGCTCCTCCCGACGCGCCCACCAGCGGCCGGGTCCACGTCACGGTGCCCGAGGGGGCCACCTTCCAGACCTCCGGGTCGGGATACCGGATGCCCGCGAAGTAGAAGGCATCCGTTTCATCCACCGCGACGCTGGCACCACTGCTCAGGTCCCACTGCTCCCTCACGGTCCACTGAGGGGTGCCGGCGGCATTGAACTTCGTGAGGAAGGCGGTCACGACGTCCGTCACCTGCGAGGAGTTGGGCCCCTGGCCGAAGTCCACCGTGCGGAAGGCGTTGCCCGTCATGGCGATGCCGTCCTGCGAGTCGGTGACCAGGTCCCGGGGAGAGATGTTGCCCGTGAAGTGCCGGGCCCACTGGAACTGCCCCGTCTTGCGCAGCTTCAGCAGGAAGGCGCCAGCCGGTTGGAGTCCCCCGCCCAGGTCGATGGGCTCGTTCGAGCTCCCCGCGATGAGGACACTGCGCTCCCGGTCCACCGTGAGTGCCACCGCGTTGACGAAGTTCTGGCCGCCGGGCGGCAGCACGCCCTCGTAGGTGCGAGTCCACAGCAGCGCGCCCGCCGTCGTGTACTTCGCCACCGCGAAGCCAAAGCTGTCAGGGTTCCCGGACCCGACCGGGCCCGCGCCCAGGTCCACGCTGCCTTGATAGAGGAACAGCGCGAGGATATTGCCGTCGCGGTCGAAGGCCACCGCGTGGGCCTGGTCCAACCGGGGGGAGCCCAGGTGCTTCACCCAGACGAAGTCACCTCCCGTAAGCCCCGCCTCCTGCGTCCGGGGGGATGGCTCGGGCGCTTCCACAGGACCGCACCCTCCGAGCGTCACCGCCGCCACGACGCTCCAAAGAAGCCGCCAGCTCATCCCCCTGCGAGTCGTTCCCATGCGTCCCCCTGCTGTCCCAAAGACAGACAGGGCGAGTTAGGAACGCCCCGGACCCCGGCACACTGCCCTGGAGGGCAGGTGGGTTTTGGCCGCTGGACAGTCCGTGGGGGGGCGGTCAGCGGCCGGAGAGCAGCTCCGTGGTGAAGGAGAAGCCGCCCAGCAGGTAGGGCATGGCGTTCATGCGGTTCTCATGTTTGAGGTACCAGCCGGCCATGACCACCACGGTGGGCTTGCTCATGAGGCCGCCCGGCTTCGTGTCGAAGGCATACGCGACGAGCGGGCCCACGCGGACGTGCGAGTTGTTGGGAAGCGCTCGTCCGGGCAGCGGCTCCACCGCGCTGGTGTCTTCGTCGTAGCGGGGCCACACCGCGGAGAGCCGCGCGCCCAGCGTCCACTGTCCGGCCAGCCAGAGGAGGTCCGTGTCGTTGGCGAGCACCCAGCCTTTGCCGGGCACCAGCGTGTCCAGCGTCGGGTCGTAGAACGTGCCGCGCGTCCCGCCGTCGCGCAGCGACATGTTCCAGTACTCGATGGCCAGCTTCGAGCGCAGCGCCAGAGACTTCACCTTCGCCTGGAGCATGGGCTCCACGAAGAAGTGGTGTCCGGAGGTGCCGTAGGCGGTGTCGTTGGTCGCGCTGCGCAGGTCGTCGTCGTAGGGCTGGAAGGAGTCCGGGTACGACTGGACGCTGCCGAAGGTGCCGAAGAACTGCACGTACTCGTAGCCGGCGCGGACGTTGAAGATCGCCAGCGGCTGCAACTCCACCACGGGCCCCAGCTTGAAGAACGCGGGGCTCAGCCTGAGGCTCGCGCCGGCGCTGGCGTACGTGTCGCGCAGGAGCAGGGAAGGGCTGTCGAAGAGGCGCTTCTGGTAGACGAGCCGGTTCTGCGACTCGAGCCCCAGCGGGTTGTAGCGGACCACGTTGAGGGTGGTGAAGTAGACGCGGCTGTCCGGCAGGGGCGGCTGCACCGGGAGCGGCACGTCCTCCGTGATGGGCGTCTGGGGCTGCTGCGCGGCCACGGGCGCGCCCAGGCCCAGGAGGGCGAGCAGCGCGGCGCGCGTGAGCGCCTTCGACAGGGACGGGGAGCGGACAGGCGTCGGGCGCTGCGGGAACACGTTCGCGGGCATGCGTCCTCTCGGCGGAGTCCGCGGGAGCGGCCCCCGGGGAGGGCCACCCGACGCGGGCGGCGGGAGCGTCGTGCACCTGACGTGGGCGCTTCAAGACGCACCAGGACGAAGCCGGATGACACCCGGCGTCACCAAATGTTTCGCGGCTCGCGGGCGGGGGCTTTCAGAACGTGAGCTGGAAGCGGGACAGGAGGACGTTCTCGGCAGGGCGGTCGCCGCCATCTGGAGCGCCGCCCTCGTAGTTCGTGCGGTGGAAGTTCAAGGCGAAGCGCACGCGCCGGTTGAAGGCGAAGGTGGTGGCGACGCCGAAGCCCTTCGCCTCGCTCACGGAGAGCGCGGGGTTGGCGAAGCGGGGGAAGGTGGCGTCGTCCACGTCCAGCGCGTGGTAGCGCGCCGCCACCTCCAGCGCGCCGCCCTTGAGCGTCTTCGGGTTGAAGGGCGTCGTGGGCCGGGCGCCTTCGAAGGACGCCTTCCCTCCGAACACCCACGACACCGACGTCTGCCACGCGTGGTGGCGCAGCCGCGCGTGTGCGTCCGCGATTCGCACCTCTTGTGACGAGCGCACGTACTCCGCGAGGAGGCCGAAGGACCCCCAGTAGAAGTAGCCCTGGGGCGCGAGCCGCAGGTGCTGGCCGTGAGCCGTCACCGTCTCACCGGTGTCCGCGTTGTTGAGGTAGCTGAAGATGACCTCCTGGCCTGGGCTGCGCCACGGCGCGAGCCCGGTGTTGGTGGTGTTTCCGAACTGGAGGCCGCGCGTCACCGCGATGCCCAGCCCCAGTCCCTGGAGGAAGGAGGGCTCGCGGCCCTTGAAGGGCAGGGCGAAGACGCGGGCGACCAGGTCGAAGCTGTCGTCGATGTTGGCGTCGGTGCTGGCGCCGTCGGGGTCTCCGTTCACCACCGCCAGCGAGTACTGCCACCGGCCACCTTCGCCCTCGCCGTGCAGCTCCAGGCCCTCGTCGCGGTTGGGGACCAGGTCCACCGTGAGCGAGCGCTCGATGAAGGGGTTGTCCATGTCGGACTGGAGCAACTCCAGGCCGAAGGGCGTCTTGAACCGGCCCGCGCGCAGGCGGACCCACTCCCCTGGATGGAAGTCGATGAACGCGTCCTGGATGATGGATTGCCCGACGCCGAAGTCCGGCATGAAGCGGAAGTCGATGAAGCCGAAGAGCGTCCCGTCCAGGATGGGGCGCATGCGCCGGATGAGGAACGTGTTGGTGCCGGTGCGGTCCGTGTCCTCGAAGTAGAAGCGTCCGTCGCCCTGGATCTGGCCGCGCAGCTTGAGCACGAAGGCCTTGTCCGCGGACGACAGCGTGAAGCCTTCCTCGGAGATGTTGATGCCCGGCGGCTCCGCGGCCCCACGAGGCTCGGAAGCGGGCTCGGAGACGGGCTTGGGCGTGGGTTCGGCGGCCTGGGCCTGCGCGTGGGGCGCGGCGAGCAGCAGTCCCGTGGCGGCGAGGAGGACGGGAGCGGGGAAGGTGGACACGCGCGGACCTCGGGGACGGGCTCCAGGAGGGCGGAGTGCCCCGCGTCCGTCGGGCGCGACCAGGATGCGGACGGGCACGTTGGTGGCGGGAAAGTCTTGCTGTCAAGAATCGCAGGGAAGACCTGTTGTTACCTTCACTTGCGGGATCCGGGGCGGTCTGGTTCATGCTTGGCGGCATGTCCGTGACCAAGCCCCGCGCCGCATCGATGTACGTCGACCTGGACCGCGACGCGTGGCGCGAGCTCCGGGCCTCCACGCCGCTGACGCTGACGGCGGAGGAGGTGGAGAAGCTGCGGGGGCTGGGGGACCGGCTGGACATCCAGGAGGTGGAGGACGTCTACCTGCCGCTGTCCAGGCTCCTGCACCTGCAGGTGGCGTCCGCGCAGTCGCTGTGGGCGGCGCAGCAGGCGTTCCTGGGCTATTCGGTGCGCAAGGTGCCGTTCATCATCGCCATCGCGGGCAGCGTGGCGGTGGGCAAGAGCACGACGTCGCGCATCCTCCAGGCGCTCCTGGCGCGCTGGCCGGATCATCCGCGCGTGGCGCTGGTGACGACGGACGGGTTCCTCTATCCGAACCGGGTGCTCGCCGAGCGGGGCGTCATGAACCGCAAGGGCTTTCCGGAGAGCTACGACCGGCGCGCACTGGTGCGCTTCCTGGCGGAGCTGAAGGCGGGGCGTGAGGAGGTGACGGCGCCGGTGTACTCGCACCTCGTCTACGACATCGTGCCGGAGGAGGCGCAGTCCATCCGGCAGCCGGACATCCTCATCCTGGAGGGGCTCAACGTCCTGCAGACGGGGCCGGTGGAGGGTGGGCGGCTGCCGCAGACATTCCTGTCTGACTTCTTCGACTTCTCCATCTACGTGGACGCGAGCGAGACGGACATCCGCCACTGGTACGTGGAGCGCTTCCTGCGCCTGTGGGAGACGGCGTTCCGCGACGAGCGGTCCTTCTTCCGGCGCTTCTCCGAGTTGACACGCGACCAGGCGATTGCCCGGGCCGCGTCGGTGTGGGCGGAGATCAACGGGCCGAACCTGGCGGAGAACATCGCGCCCACGCGTTCACGGGCGAGGCTCATCCTGGTGAAGGGCAACGACCACAAGGTCCGCCGCGTGCGGATGCGCAAGCTGTAGTTCGGGGGAGGACAGACATGGCGCCACGAATGGGTTCGCTCTGGGACGCGGTGGGGAACACGCCGCTGTTGCGCATTGGCTCGCTCAGCCGTCAGACGGGCTGTGACATCGTCGCCAAGGCGGAGTTCATGAACCCGGGCGGGAGCATCAAGGACCGGGCCGCCAAGGGAATGATTCAGCGCGCGGAAGGGACGGGGCAGCTGAAGCCGGGTGGCACGATTGTCGAAGGCACCGCGGGCAACACCGGCATTGGCCTGGGATTGCTGGGGCGCGAGCGCGGCTACCGCGTGGTGGTGACGATGCCGGACAACCAGGCGCGCGAAAAATACGAGTACCTGGAGGCGATGGGCGTGGAGGTGCGGCGGGTGCCTGCGGTGCCGTTCTCCAATCCCTCGCATTTCTTCCACCAGGCGCGGGTGCTGGCGGAGGAGAACGGCTGGGCGTGGATGAACCAGTTCGAGAACACGGCGAACGGCGACTTCCACTACGAGACGACGGGGCCGGAGATCTGGGAGCAGGCGGAGGGCAGGGTGGACGTGCTGGTGGCGTCGGTGGGCAGCGGCGGCACGCTGTCCGGGACGAGCCGCTACCTGAAGGAGAAGAACCCGGCCTTGCGAGTGGTGTTGGTGGATCCGCCGGGGTCGGGGCTCTACTGCCAGGTGCGCACGGGGAAGATGGAGTCGGCGGGGAGCTCCATCACGGAAGGCATTGGCATCATGCGGCTGACGGAGAACTTCCGGCAGGCGCGCGTGGATGAATCCATGCGCCTGGAGGACCAGGACATGCTGGAGATGCTCTACCACCTGTCGCGAGAGGACGCGCTGGTGGTGGGCACCTCCGCGGCCCTGAACGTGCGGGCCGCCTGGGAGGTGGCGCGCAAGCACCAGGGCCAGGGCCTGCGCATCGTCACATTCCTGTGTGACCACGGCAGCCGCTACGCCTCCAAGGTGTTCAACCCGGAGTTCCTCGCGTCGAAGGGGCTCACGGTGAAGCCGCTGCCGGCGGTGTGAGGCAGCGGGGGCCGTTACTGGCTGGCGACCACCTTGAGAGTGGGCTCCGCGGGCGCCTCTTCCTTGGCGGTGAGGGACAGCTCCAGGCTCCGGGCGACCAGGGCCTTGAGCGCCCACACCTCTGGAATCGTCTGGATGTAGACCCGACTGATACCGAACGCCGCGGGGGACGCTTCGACCTCGAACCCCGCGGCGAGCGTCTTCGCCTCCTCGACGGGGACCCAGGTGGCGATGCACTTGCGCTTGCCATTGCCGAAGAACCGCACGAACCACTTCGTGGGCTTCTTGAAGGACACGTTGAAGTAGTTCGAGGTGTCCCGGTAGAGGACGTCCTCCGCCGCGTGGCCGTTCTTGGTGCAGATGTCCCGGACGACGCCGAAGAAGGCCAGTTCCTCTTCGGTGGTCTCCACGGCGACGCGTGTCTTGTCGTCACCCGAGGCACGTGGCTCCGTGTCGAAAGGCTTCGCGCTGTCCGTCTTCACCACGTTGGGCCCGTCCTTGGCGGCGGGCGCGTCGGTGCCTTCGTTCAAGCGCTGGATGCGCTCCTTGAGCTTGTCGAGGAAGTCGTCGCCCATGACGCGGAGGAGGGTGGGCTCGATGGCCTCCTTCGCGACCTCCGCGAGGCGTTCCATCACGGCGGTCGTCCGCTTGCCCTTGTAGATGTCCTCGGTGAGCCACTTGAGGAAGCCCTCGTGCTCGCCGGGTGATTTGAGGGCGGCGGACAGCTTGTCGATCATCCCCTGGCGGTAGCGGCTGTTCTCCGCGTCGGTGATGAGGGTCGTGGCGTTGAAGGCTTCGCGGCTGAACTTGGAAAGGAACTTCGCGACCTTGGCCCAGTCCGACTTCGTGTCCTCCAGGGAGAACGTGAAGAAGGGCTCCGGGTCCATGACGTTGGGGTTCTCCAGGTCTCCGAAGAACAGGTAGTGGCACCCATCCGTGATGATGCCGAAGTGGAGCTCCGGGAGCTGGGAGAGATAGCGGGCCAGTTGCTGGGCGCGCGACTTGAGGTCCGTGCCCAGGGGCTTGGTCTCGATGACGATGAGGGGCTTCTGTCCCGTCTGGTCGAAGATGGCGAAGTCCATGCGGTCCGGCAGCTTCTTGCCGTCGCCCTGGACGAAGTCCGCCGCGTACTCGAGGCGAACCTCCCGGGGAAGACCGGGGTCGTAGCCAAGCAGCCGGATGAAGGGGACCACCAGCGCCAGCTTGGCGGTCTCTTCGTTGGAGATGAAGGATTTGGAATCCTGATAGCGCTTGACCAGCTCCAGCAATTGATTCGCGTCCACGGTATCCCCCTGCAACCCGTCGAGCCCGGGCCGTGCCAGCAGTGAGAACAGACTGGCGACGTCCAGAACTACAATCCATTTGGATTGTGTTTGGCCATACCTCCTATGGGGTATCCGGGGGCAAAGAAGGGATTGGAGGGCGCCCGTCACGTCCTCCCGGCGAACTCTCGTCCACGCGGAACTGTGCCCCCGGCGCATCGTCCGGCTCAACGGCTGGAGCCAGGTGGCCAAGGCCATGCTCCTCGCCGCAGGGGTGTGCCTCTTGCGTCGCGTCTTGTGCGGCTGGAGTCAGGCGACCGATGGCACCTTCCTCGATGCTGGGGGGTGTCTCCAATGCTTCGTCCTGGCCGGTGGCTGCCACGGGCGCGCCGAAGTGGACCTCCTGGGCGCATGGGGCCTCTGGGGACGCAGGTTCCTGGGGAGCAGGAGCGAAAGCATTCAGCACGCGCTCATCGCGAGCCTTCAGCAGTGCCGGCAGCTCGTTCTGAAGTGCCTGCACATCGCGCTCGTGCAGGATCGCCGTCACGCGGAAGACCCACTCGCGCAGCGCCTCTCCGCCCATGAGCGGCAGCAACTGGGCCGCGCCTCCCAGGAATGCCCGCTGCAGGGACTGAACGAGGAGCACGTGGCCGGGACGCGCCGCCACCCGCGCTGCCTGCCGCAGCAACTCGAATTCCACCTGGGCGCAGGTTGCCCCCGACTCCCAGCGCGCCGCGTCCTGCAACTGGAAGCACGTGCTCCCCAGTCGGTCCAGGTCGAGGTCCGAGGCCCTCGCGCAGCAATCAGCCAGCAGCTCCACCAGCACCTGCCGCTTGAGGCTGAAGTAGCCCTCCAGCAGCCACCGGGCGTCCGGGTTGCTCGCGTCATGCAGCGCCAGGCCCAGGTTCTCCAGCGTCAGCGACTCATCCAGCGCCACCGCGCGCGTCTTGCGTCCGGAGCGCTGCACCACCAGGCCCCTCGCCGCCAGCCGTCGCAGCGCCTCACGGATGGTGCCCCGGCATACCTCATAGCGACGCGCCAGCTTCGCTTCCGAACCAAACTGCCCGCTCGGGTGCAGCCGCCCCAGCGCGATATCGCGCTCGATTTGCGCCTCCACATAGGCCACGAGTCCTCCCCGTTCCATCCCCGCTCCCCTCCTCGTCCCAGCATCGCCATCCAACCACAGGGGTCTGACATGGACGTGCGGGGCCCCCTTCGTACCGCTTGCCGGCCGAGCACGCCCCCGGGCCGCATGGGGCGAAAACCTGTCCGACAGTCGGACAGGTTTTGAGGCAACCGGGCCCGGGCGGGTGCCCTCGGTCCATGGCCCTACCTTGGTATCCGCGCACGCACGACGTCGTGCCCCTGCAGGACCGGCGCGGCCTCGGGCCCCATGCGGCCGAAACCTGGCCGACTGTCGGACAGGTTTTGAGGCAATCGGGCTCCGGCGGGCGCCTCTATCCGTGCACCATGTTGGTTGGCGTTTGAGCGCGCATGACGTTGCTCCCCTGTTGGGCCGGTGCGGTCTCTGGCTCCTGCGGCGGAGACCTGTCCGACTGTCGGACAGGTTTTGAGGCAGCCGGGCCCGGGTGGGGGCCTTCCTCCGTGGCCCCATCCTGGCTTCCGCGCATGCACGCCGCCGCGACCCTTCGCCGCGCTTCGTGAGGCACGCGTCATCACGAGGACCATTGAATCGACGGGTTTGTTAACGAACCTCGGGCGACCTGCTTAGGATGCTCGCCGTCCTCTTCCTTCATGGAGCTTCGATGGTGCGCACCCGGCTCGTAGGTCTCCTGACGTTGCTGTTCGTCGCGGTCCCCTTTGTGTCGGGGGCTCAGGATGCCGTGGCTCCGGCGGCGGTGGCTTCTGGCGATGAAGCGACTCACCAGGCGCTGCGTGCCATCAAGCAGGACATGGAGGACGCGCTCAACAAGCAGGACCTGGACCGGTTGCTGTCGCACCTGCATCCGGACGTCGTGTTCTCCACCATGAATAACGACGTTCGCGTGGGGAAGGACGCCATCCGCGCGTACTACGCGCAGATGCTGGGCGGCCCGAACAGCGTCGTGAAGAAGGTCACCGCGAAGTTCGACGTGGATGCGCTCACGCGCCTTTATGGCAACTCGGGCGTCGCGTATGGCTCGTCGCTGGACCACTACATCCTGAACGACGGCACGGACCTCGTCGTCAATGGGCGGTGGACCTGCACCCTGGTGAAGGAGGGCGACCAGTGGCTCATCGCCGCGTTCCACTACTCCACCAACGTGTTCGACAACCCCCTGCTCACCAAGGTGAAGAACGCCGCCATGGGCTTTGGCGCCCTGGTCGCGGTCGCCGCGCTCGGCGCGGGGTTCTTCATCGGGCGTCGGGGACGCCGGCCGGCGACGGCTTGAGCGCGAGCCGCATGGGCTGGCGCTGGCCGTAGGTGAGCGAGCGCCACAGCCACTCCGCCGGACCGAAGCGGAAGCGCGACAGCCAGGCGCGGCTCAGGGGAATCTGGAGCGCGAACACCAGCAGGGTCAGCGCCACGCAGCGTGACGGCGGCAGCTTGCCGATGAGCCCCAAGCCCCAGCCGTCATAGAGCCAGAGGCCCACCACCGTCTGCATCAGGTAGTTGGTGAGCGCCATGCGCCCCACCGGCGCAAGGACGCCCAGCCACCTGCGCCAGCGCTCCTTCCGGAAGAGCAGGGCGAAGGCTGCCACGTAGGCCGCGGCGAGGCCCAGGTAGCCCATCTCCTGGATCGCGGACAGGGTGAACATCCAGTGGGCTTTCGACGGGTCCAGCAACCCCGCGAGCCGCAGGTGCTGCACCACCACTCCCGCCCCATTTCCCAGCACGCCCAGCACCAGACCCCAGCCCAGCATCTTCCGGTGCCAGGCGCGGTGGCGCTCCACGTCCTGGAGCAACAGGTGCCGGCCCGCGAGCAGCCCCAGCAGGAACCGGCCCAGGATGAAGATCATCCACAGCAGCCGCTTCAGCGTGGGCAGCATGTACTGGAGGAAGTGCGCGTTCGCGGCTTGTGTCGTCCAGAGCGAGTCGCTCTGGAGTCCCAGCAGCAGATGCTCCCGCGTCTGGGCCTCCATGGCTTCCGTGGCCTTCGCGGCGTCGGCCGCCGCCTGCGCTCCGTGCAGCAGGATGGGACCGAAGTGCAGGAGCGCCGGCACCAGCAACGGCACCACCACGACCGACAGGCCCACCCACACCAGCAGCGTCCGGTCCGAACGGCCGCGGAAGAGGAGCAACGCGAAGCCCAGCAGGGCGTAAGTGGACAGCACGTCTCCCGCCCAGAGCGCCGTGAGATGCACCACCCCGATGCCCAGCAGCACCAGGAGCCGCCGTGAATACACCGGGACGACAGAGGCTCCTCGTGACTCGGCCCGCGTCAGCTGGATGGAGAACCCCAGCCCGAAGAGGAAGGCGAACAGCGTGACGAACTTCTGGTTCACGAAGAAGTGGTAGAGCGCCGTGACGGTCGCCTCGAAGGGCGGCGCCGCCAGTGACTGGGCCTGCTCTCGCGGCATCAGGACCCGGCCGCTGAACCAGGCGAAGCTGTTCGACACGAAGACGCCCCACAACGCGAAGCCGCGCAGCACGTCCAGGAGCGGCAACCGTTCGGAGGCATCCACCGGACGGGCGCTGGAAACGGAAGGGACGGAGTCGGACATGCGTCCAGCAGATGCCTCCGCCCGCTTCGCGTCAACGCATGCACCACGTCATCCTCAGCGACCTCACCCCACGCGCATGGAGGATGACCGCGCGTGAAGAACTCAGGAGATTTCGAGCACCGGCGCTTCGCGCAGGAAGGGCATGCGACTCGGCAGCTTCCGGGCCCAGAAGGCTTCCACCGACCTGTGGAAGAGGCGCAGCAGCGCGACACCCTGCCTGCCTTCCAGTTGGGCCAACTCCTTCGCGGAGCGGTCCAACAGCGCGCGGGCTCGCTGGTACTCACCGCGCACCCAGGCCCGTCCGGCCTGCGCCGTGAGCAGTGAGTCGAAGTCCTCGGGAACATGTCCCTGGGCGCGCACCTCCGCGGCGACGTCCGCGGGCACGTTGAAGAGACCCTGCGCCAGGTCCTCTCGCAGGTCGCGCATCACGGAGCACCAACCCAATGCCGCGAGCAGGGAAGGGGCGTCCTCTGCTCGCACCTGTGCATCCGCGACGTGCAGCATCAGGCTCACGGACAGCCGGAAGGTGTTCCCCAGTTGGGTCTGGAGCGTTGCCGCATCCCACCAGTGCCCATCGCGCACCCGCTCGCGGTCCCGGCGCATCGTGCGCACCAGCTCGAGCACCTGCTCGCGGGCCGTCGGGTCGGTCAGCTCCGTGAGCAGCACCCGGCCCAGCGACACAGCGGTGTCGTGGAACTCCGACGCGGGGCCCGGCGCTCCGGTCTCCATCGTGCGCAGGAGCGCGTCGATGGCATCCAGCGGCTCGCCTTTGACGGGGCGGTCTCCATCCAGCACGTCATCCACCCCCTGGAGGAAGCAGAACCCCGCTCGCGCTCTTCGCGCCTTGCGCCAGCGTCCCAGGGACTGCTGATACAGCGCGAGCGCGATGAGCCCGTAACGCGGATGCCTGCGCGCGAAGCGGTACATCTCCCTCGCGCAGAGGGCTTCCACCCGCACGGCTTCGAGGAAGGCTTCCTTCCGGACCCGGGGCGCCACGACACGCCACGTGCCCCAGGCGAGCAATGCTCCCGCGACCACGTCGACCAGGTGGTGCTCGTGGATGAGCAGCGTGGACGCCGCGATGGCCAGGGCCCACAGCGCGAAGGCGGTGCTCGCCACCGGCCCTGAACGCTCGCGGTAGGCCAGGGCAGCAGTGCAGGCGAAGGCGACGTGGAGCGACGGCAGGTAGTTGCGTTCCAGGTTCATCGTGTCCGCGGCCTGGAAGATGGATGACCAGACTCCGGTCACGGCACGTGGCGGCCAGGCTACCTCCACCGGCAGGACGAGGAAGCAGAGTGCTCCCAGCACCGTCTCCGCGCACAACGCCAGCGCGAAGGGGAGCATCTGTCTCCACGTCCGGAAGATGAACAGGGACAGGAGCAACAGCACATCCATGCTGACGTAGACGGCGGCCCAGCCAGGCATGAATGGGATGTGCTGCTCGATGGGCAGGTCCACGCGCAGGCCGCCGGAATAGAAGCCCGTCACCCAGCTCGCGCCGCCGTACACGGCGAGGAAGAACAGCGCGAAGCCGAATGTCATCGCGCCTGTGCGCTTCAGTTCCTCGCGCGCGGGCCAGCCGAAGAGCAGGCCCTCCGTGTACGCCTCCTTCCCATCGGACGCGCTCACTTTGGTTGCTCCGGGAACGGCCGGGGTCCCCGCCACATGGACAGCCAGATGCTCAGGAAGGACGGCCGGGGCACGCTCTCATCCACGTAGCGGCCCAGGTAGAGCCAGGGGACCTGCGGGTATCGGTGGTGCGCCCGGTGGTAGTGGTAGTTGAGGAACACCCAGCGCACCGGCGCAGCGACCTTCAGGTCCCATGCGCCTTCGCGCACGTCCAGCGGCGACCACGCGTGGTCCGCGTACTGGAGCGAGCTCCAGTTCACCGCGAACGCCGCGTAGCAGAGGGCCCAGCCCACGAGCGTCAGATCCAGCGCGTACGCCAGCCCTGCCTGCACCGCCATCATCCCCAGCACCTCCGCGCGGATGGCCGCCCCCGGTGCGTCCTCCAGACGCCCCAGGTACGCGTCCGCTCCGGTCTGTTCTCCGTAGCGCGTGCCCGGCCCTCGCAGCCTCCGCAGCAGGCCCGGCGCGAGCGCGAACACCAGCGCCCCCAGCGGCACGAACAGCCAGTAGATGCCGGTCAGGATGACGTACCACTGCGCATATTTGAGGAAGCGGTGGTCGCCCGGGTGCAGGTAGTCGAACTGCTCGCGCGCCGTGCGGTTGTACCGGTGATGCGTGAGGTGGAAGGCTCGCTGCAGCGTGAACGACGTGGGGAAGAACGTCGCCGCCAGCCGGCCCAGCCCGTCGTTGATCCGCCGTGACGGGTGCAACACCCCGTGCGTCGCTTCGTGCAACAGCGAGAACACCGTGTTGTTCACGTAGGAGAACACCCCGGCCGCCACCAGCCGCACCCAGAGCCCTTCCGCGTGCGATGCCGTCCACAGGCACAGCGCCCCCGCGCCCATCGCCGCGACGAGCAGCACCGCGTTGAGCGCGGCCGGAATCGGCGGAGCGTCATCGGCGCGCATCGTCGCCGTCCTCGGGCAGGCCCACCGCGAAGTCGAGCAACTGGCGCATCACCGGGTCCGCCGTCGCCGTCGCGACGTTGAAGCGCATGCCGTCCATCACGGACAGGTCCCGGCGCAGGAATGACGTGTACAGCCACCGCGACACCCCGAGCACCAGCGCCGCCGCGCCCGGAATCCGCCCCCGCCTCGCCGCGACGGCGAGCCGCACCGACGTCCCCTCCGCCACCGGCGTCAGGCTCGCGAGCAGCAGCCCCCGCGCCCGGCCCAGGTCGCTCTTCACCGAGATCAACGTCCCGCCGTGCAGCGTGAGCTCCACCCGGATACGGTTGCCCGACAGCGCCTTCATCAGCCGGTCGCTCGCGCCCGTGCCGATGACTCGCGACGTGTAGCGCAGCCGCAGGGTGTACCGGTCCGGAGTCTCCCAGGTCGGCGTGTCCCACAGCTCCCGGTGGTGCACCGTGCGCAGGTGGTCCAGGTCAAAGGAGTTCGCCGCGAGCGGCAGCCACGGACAGCCTACCGTCACCGGGGGGCCCACGTTCCAGACGTGCTCCCCACCTTCCAGGTCGGGTGGGGAAAACAGCGCCTCGGGGCCGTTGAATACGAGCACCCCGCCGAAGCGCTCCTCCACCGGCCACGCCCTTGGCCCTGGCAGGGCGGACACGTCGCTCCGGCCGGGCGCGGCTCGGCAGCGGCCGACTCCGTCGAAGCTCCACTGATGGAGCGGACAGCGCAGCAGCTCGCCCTGGACGGTGCCGTGCTTCAGGTGGGCCCCCAGGTGCGGACAGTGCGCGGACAGGGCGTGGACCCGGCCGTGCTGGCTCCGGAACACCACCACCTCCTGGCCACCCACCTGAACGCCCATCGCGTGGCCGGGGCGCAGGGCCGCGGACGGAGCCACCAGGTACCAGGAGCGTGGGCGCGAGGGCCCGGGGAGACGGTCCGGAGCCACCCCGGCCAGGACGGGAACAACCATGCCCGGACCCTACCGGACCCGGTGTCTCCAGGGCCACGGGGGGCCCCTGTGAAGACTGGCTTTACGCCCGGGTTCCTGGTTTGTCAGGCGCTGGCGGAACCGGGCGCGCCGCCCCGACGGGGTGGGCCTGGGAAGGGACGTGTGACATGGCAGGCGATTCGGCGGGCAGCAGTCGTGGCGGTTCGTTGCGGGGCAGCACGCTCCAGGTGGTGCAGTCCCTGGCGGCGCAAGGCGAGCCGGAACGCGCGGCACAGCTCTACGAGGAGCTGGGCGCGGCGCAGCGCGAGCGGCTTCGCAAGGAGGCCGCGCAGGGGTCGGTGAAGGAGCGCCACTGGCTGGTGGACGTGCTGCGCAGGGCTCGTGACTTCACGGGCGCGGCCCGGCTCCTGGACGGCAGCGGCGACGACGTGTCCGTGGCGGACCTGTACGCGCAGGGCGGTCAGCACGTGGCGGCCGCGGAGGCGTACCTGCGCGCGGGCGAGGTGGAGCGCGCCGCGGCGGCCTTCGAGCGGGGCGGGGCGCTGGAGCGCGCGCTGGAGGTCTACCGGGGCCTGGGCGCCCGCGAGTCCATGGCGCACTGCCTGGTCCGCCTGGGCCGCCCCTTCGAGGCCGCGGACCTCTACCACGAGCTGGGACAGGCCCACGCGGAGGCCGAGGCCCTGGGCGGCGTGCTCGCGGAGGATCCTCGCTACGTCGAAGCCGTGCTGCGCACCTGCAAGGTGCTGGATGCCGGCGGCTTCACGCACCGCGCGCTCGCGGTGCTGGCGGACGCGCTGAGCAGCTCCGAGCACCTGCGCGCGGATCCCGTGCTGGTGACGGAGAAGGCGCGGCTCCTGCGGCGCATGGGCCTGGATGTGGAGGCGGAGGCGCTCCTCGCGCGGCTGGCCGCGGGCGCGACCGTGCCGGAGGCCAGCGGCTATCGCTTCCTCAAGGCCATTCCCATCTTCGGTGAGCTGCCGCTGGAGGACATGAAGGACCTGTACCGGCTGGCGCGGCCCGTGACGGCCACGCCGGGCACGGTGCTGCTGGAGAAGGGCGCTCCCGGCACGGGGCTGCTCGTGCTGCTGGAGGGCACCGTGGACGTCTTCTCCGGCAATGAGTCCAACGCGCGGCACCTCAACACGCTGGGGCCGGGCTCGTTCCTGGGGGAGATTTCGCTCGTGCAGGACGGCCCCGTGTCCGCGAACGTGCGCGCGAAGACGGCGGTGCGCGCGCTGCGCATCACCCGCGAGAGCTTCCAGCACTTCCTGGCCACGCACGACGCGGCCTCGCTGCACATCTACCGGCTCTTCACGCAGAACCTCGCGGCGCGTGTGCGGGCGCTGAGCGGCTGAACACGACCGTGTCCCCAGCGGGCCCGGAGCCAGCCCTCGGAGCGGTCGGAGGGGAAGCGCAGGACGCGTGAGGGCGTCATGCGAGCACTCCAGCCCCGCCCGTGAGGAAGCAGGCGAGCGCGACGAGGGGGCCTTTCACGGGACCCCGGTCCATCCCCATCCTCCTGGACAACCCCCCTGTCCGGAAGGATGTCCCGATGGCTTCAATCGACGCACTGAGGCAACAGGCCCGCGCGAACTGGCGCACGTGGTTGGCGTGGGTGGCCACGCCCATCGCCGCGCTGCCGCTCCTGGGGGTGGGTGGCCTTCGCCGGGTGGGCCTCGTGGACGAGCTGGCCGCGGGAGTCGTGGGGCTGGGCCTGGTGTCGCTGACGCTCATCGGCCTGGGGAAGCTCCCTCGGGGGCCTGTCCGCCCGGCGGGTGGGAAGGCGTGGAAGCGGGCGCCGAAGGACTTCCCCATCTCCGGCGCGATGGTTCCGGAGGAGTTCGCCGCGTCGATGGCGTCCGGCCACTGACGCTCAGGGACGGCGCTCGATGCCGATGGCGATGGAGGGGCCGGTGAGGGCCTCGCCGGAGCCGTCGGACAGCGACACGATGCCCAGGCTGGCGGAGAGCACGGTGGTGCCGGAGCCGCCGGTGCCCTTGAGGAAGCTGCGCACGCCCAGCTCGCCGAAAGCCCATCCGCTGGCCGAGCCGCCGCCCGCGCCGAAGAGCGAGAGGCTGGGCGTAAGCGGCACCTGGACCTCGCCGCGTCCGGAGCCGAAGCGGAACTGGTTGTCGCGCGAGAGGATGGCGGAGTTCCACGCGAGGTGGAACCCGTCGAGCGCGCCCAGCCGCAGCACCTGCTGGAAGGACACTCCCGCGTTGGAGTCACACACGGTCCTGGGATTGATGGGCTCGTAGGTGTTGGGGTCGTAGTCGAACTGGGTGCTGCACTCCTTCTGTCCGAACAGCGCGCCCGCGCCGATGCCGACCTCCAGGAAGTCGGTGGAGTAGGCCGCGGCGACGTACGCGGAGCCCGGCGTGTGGCGCAGGCCGGTGCCCAGGCCGAAGCCCACGGGGTCCAGCTGCGCGCTCAGCACCAGGGGCAGGTCCCCGGGCCGCCACGCGATGAACGCATCCAGGAGCAGGCCGCCCGCGCGAGCGGACCTGCCCTCGCGCGTCCTCGCGTCCAGCGCGAGGAAGGGCCGGACATGGAAGCCGTAGCGCAGGCGCGGCACCCCAGGCTCGGGGAAGAAGAGGCGCGCGGTGGCGGGGGCGTCGGTGACGACGGCGGTGTCGCCCACGCGCACGTTCTCACCGCGGCCCAGACGGGCGATGGCGGTGTGCTCGCGCGATTCGATGACCTTCAGCACCACCTCGCGGGAGTCCTGCGTGCGCACGCGGACGCGGGTGTCTTCGCCCAGGCCGGCCAGGGCGCCGCCGGAGAGCGTCACGTCGCCATCGTGCACGGCGGTGACGGTGAGCCGCGCGGAGGAGGGGGCGGTCGTGGGC